>JBBRKD010000184.1:0-4920 GCA_038218255.1 Hyphomicrobiales bacterium
CAGAGCGCTCGGCTTGGCCAAGTTCGGCCCACGCGGCTGCGAGCCACGGCGGTTGTGACGGGACGTTTGGCATGGGGCACCGGGGGAGTGTTGATTAAACGACGGCGGCGGTCGGTGCGCCGCGCCCATAGCTCGCGGAGACCTGGGCGACGCGGAGTGCGATGCTCGACTGGGGGCTGCCAAAGTCGGCGGTCTGGGAGGCTGCTGAATAACTGAGGAGCGGCGTCGTGACCACGAGCGTGCGGACGACCGTGGCGCCAGACAAGATGTCGACCTCGTAGCGCTCGCTGTCTTCGCTCAGGGGTACATCGGGCTGTTCCCAGCTGTCGCCGCCAGAGCGCGTGCGGCGTATCCAGCTGAGGGCGACATCGCCGGACGTTGAGCGCTGCGCACGCACTTGAACGGGCGAAAGTGGACGTAGCGCGATCGAGCCGAAGGCGTACATCGAGGCCGCGTAGGTGGCATCCCCGACCATGCGGCTCGCAGGCCCGCTGCGCCAGTTGAAGGTGAGGCCTTTTTCAGCGGATGTGAAGCTGAGCGGCGTAACCGCGCCATCGAGCAGGACGACGGGGCTGCCAGAAGGGATCGCGGCTGCGAGCGCAACGTCGGTTCCGGCTTGGCCGCGCAGGAGACCCGAGAGGTCGTATGTCGCATTTGCGACGAGAACGGCGGTTGTGAACTGTAGGACTTCCCAGCTGCCATCGGTGGTACGGACGGCGAGCACGTTGGCACCCGCCAACACCTGGACAAGGGACGCCGAGGTGAGCGTGCCGCCACCCAGTTGGACGCGCAGGGTGTTGGCGCGGTCAAGACGGCCGCGCGGGCCGGGACCAAGGGTGGACACTGTCGTGCCGAGCGTTGCCGGTTGGGTCGCGATGGCGCGCAGGCGGTAACCTGAGGTTTCGGGCGAAGAATATAGCGCGACACCGCCGGGCCACGGCGACTGGAGAGCCACCGCATAGGCTTGCGTTGCAGGCTCATCGCCGCGCAGCAGGGGCAGATCGAGAAAGAGGACGACGGGTTGGCCGCTGATGACGGGATCGCCCGATTGGGTGGGACGGACCGGGGCCAGCGTTGCGCCATAGACCTCGGGGTCGGCACTGCGCGCCTCGATATCGCGGACGCCGTGCTCGCCGATCTCGGTGATGCGAAACAGGCGCATGTCGGCACCGGTATCAAGGCCGACGGTATCGCCAGGTTCGAGCGCGAGCGCGGATGGCGGCAACTTGAAGGACGCCCGTTCGCGCGAGGCCCAGGTCTCAAACAGCCAGCTTTCGGCCATCGACGTTGCCTGATCGCTGTCGAGCACGATGGCGATATCGGCTTGAGACACGCGGCCAGACGCGCCGCTCAGACGGCGGCTTTCGGCGACCGCCTGCCGGTAGTCGCCATCGGCTGCGAGGTAGCGGACCTTGGTCGAGGATGGAAGTTCGGTCTCTTGCCCGCGCGTCAGGCTCAATAGCGCAGTGTCGGCGCGGGTTTCGACGAGGTCGTCGGCGTGCAAGGTCAAGACGGCAGGCGCGATGCCGCGCTGGCGGAAGCACAAGCGGCCATCCGACTCGACGGTATCAATGAAGAACGCGAGTTCGAAGGCGTGGAGGGCTTCGCGCGCCGACATCACGCGGTCGATGGCGTAGCCTGCGACCGTGCCGGACAGTGTCGATGTGTCGATCCGCGTAAAGCCATAGTCAGCGCAGATGGCGGTGAGGGTTTCTGATAGCGGCGCGCTGGCAAAGCGGCCGTTGAGCCAATGGCCGAGCCGCCAGTTGCCGCCATCGCCCCACAGCTCGGTGTTGTTTGGGAACGCGGGATACGGACGTGCATCCCAACAGTAGACGTGGATGCGGTCGAGCGCGACCATGGGCTGGGCAGTGACGGTCGCGATTGGATTTGCTGAGGACTGCGTGCCGGGGATCGCGGGGTCGAAGGCTTCGATGAGAGCGCGCAAATAACGGCGCTGGATCAAGTCGTCGCGGGTGCCACGGGAATAGTGCGGGAGCGCATTTTCGGAGCTTTTGGGATCGACAAAGACGTTGGGTTCGTTTGACGCCTTATCGACGGCGCCACAGCCGACCTCCAGGAACCAGAAAGGTTTGGACTGGGGCACCCAAGCGGTGGGTGTCGGGCTTTCTACGCCGCCGGTGCGATTGAAGTGCGCGTTGAGCCACCAGGACTTGATGTCCTTGTAGCGATAGACCCACGGCTTGCCCAAGCTGTCGGTGATCGGCGTGCGGACCTTTGCATCACGGGCGGCAGCACTCGCATAGTACCAGTCGTAGCCTTCGCCACCTGTCACGTTGCGCTTGAGGTAGGCGAGATCGGTGATTTGCCGCGTGCCAGCGAGAGCGTCCAGATGGTTGAGACCGTCACGCCAATCCGACAGCGGCCAGTACAAATCGATGCCGATGGCATCGATGTTGGCAGATGCCCAGAGCGGATCGAGGTGGAACGTGACGTCGCCCGAGCCATCGGGTGGCTGATGGCCGAAGTATTCCGACCAGTCGGCCGCGTAGGTGACTTTGGTTGCAGCGCCCAAGATAGATTTGACGTCGGCCGCGATTGCCGTCAGAGCCGCGACGAAGGGATAGCTGTTGGAGGCTCCGCGCGCGGTTGACAGGCCGCGAAGCTCCGAGCCAATGACGAACGCATCGACGCCGCCAGCAGCCTTTGCAAGCATCGCCTGATGCAGGACCATGCGCCGGAATGACCATTCGGCGGGGCCTGAGTAGATGACCGTATCGCCGCTGAGCGAGAAGTGGGCCGGCAAGGCGGTGCCGACGAAGGCTGCGATCTGAGTGGCGGCGGTGGCGGTCTTGTCAACGGTGCCGGATTGACCGGCGGCCGGAGAAACCGTGATGCGGCCGCGCCAGGGATAAACCGGCTGCGCGGCCCCGCCATAGGGGCTGGGCAGCAGGTTGCCCGACGGCACGTCCATGAGAATGAACGGTGTGAGCGTCACGCGCTTGCCACGCGCTGCCATATCGCGGATGGCGGCGATGACGGTGCTATCGGACGGCGTGCCGCCGTAGGCCGGGCGACCATCCTGCTGCGAGACGACATAGGCCTGGGCGCGGGCGACGCCTGCGACGCCCCAGACGTCGGGGGCGGTTTGCTTGTCCAGCCGCTCGACGCCGGGCTTAAGCTGGCATTGCCCAGCCCGCAGGTCGTTGCCGAACCAGGAGACGATCAGCGACACCGACTGGGCGTTGGGTAGCGTTTGTTCGAGCTGGTCCATCGAGACGGTCCAGTCGGTGCCGCCCTGGCGGGTGTGGACGTTTTCAGCCGTCGAGGTGCCGTAGCCGGTGGTGAGCGTGACAGCTGTGGGAGCGTAGACGAATTCGCCCGAGCCCGGGATGACGACGACGCCTTGGATTTGCTCGGCGAACGGCTCAATCGAGCGGTAGACTTCAAATGCCAGTTGCGGGAGCCGGTTGCCGTAGGCCGCAAGGGGCAGGTTTTCAAACACGATGTAGGCGGTGTCGCGGTAGGCCGGTGCGAGCCCTGCACCCTCACGGGCTTCGATGAGACTGTCGGGGGCTTGGGTTGCAGATCCCGTGTAGAGGCGGTGCGTGATTTGGGCGAGGTCGATTTCGCGACCGTTGGCCCAGACGCGGCCGAGCCCGCTGATTTCGCCTTCGGCGACGGCGACAGCGAAGTTTGCGAAGTAGGCAAAGTTGGTGCTCGACGTCGACGCGCTGCCGCTGCTGTCTGATCCCTTGCCGCCGCCGCCCGCTTGGCTGGTGTTTGCGACTTCTGAGATGTCGGTCGCCCAGATGACCTGACCGCCAGTCCGGACGCGGCCGTAGATGCGCGGGATGCTCGCGCCCTCGGTGGATGCGGTGACGTGGAGATCGGACAGGCGCGGGCCCTGGACGGCGCGGGCGCTGCCAGATGCGCCAAACAGCGCGTTGTCGATGTAGGAACCTGCGAGCGCACCGATCTGGGTGCCGATGGCGGCCCCGGTGATCGTGGCCCCGAGCACGGCAATGCCAGACGGCAGCAGCGCGCCACCAACGGCAGCACCGACGGCAGCAAGGGCGAGAGTGGCCATGGGCGGTGTCCGTAAGGTGGCTGGCAAAAACGCGGCTTGGCCGCCGCGCCTCTTTTTTCGAAGCCAAAAAAAGGGGAGTGTGAGGGGGCACCCCTCAGGTGGGGCGTGGGGCGGCAGCCCCGCTCGGGCAGCGAAACGACCTAAATTTTTTCCCGTAGAAACGGGGAGATGGACCCAGCCGGGAAAGCGAAAGCTGCGGCGAGACGGCGACGCCACCAGGGGGAGAAGGTCACCTCGGCGACAGGCGCACCTTCGATGGCGTGGATCATCGTGGTCGTCGTTGCCAAAATGGCTGCGTGCTAGGCAACGAGACCCGGACGCAGCCGGAAGATGAGGACGTGCCCGGCGGCGATCGCATCGAAAGCAACTGGGCTCAGATGGCGATTGGCAGCGTCGAGCATGGTTTCAATGCCCGTGGCTTCGGCCCAATCGCGCGAATAGGCGGGCGGTGATTCTGGGTGGCTGCCGGTCGCTTGCAGATAGACGCCGCGCACGAGGCCGAGACAATCGCAGCCGATACCGCAGACGGCGGCCTGATGGTGATAGGGCGTGCCGATCCAGGAGCGCGCGAGGGCGACGATGGGTTGGGTATGGTTTTGCAGCATCGAAATCTTTAGTGTGTGATGGCGAAAACGGTCGCAACTGCATTGGGACGTCGGAGGCAAAAATGTTCGAAATTGCTGGATTGATCGTCTTGGCTCTGATTTTGTTTTTGGCCTATGCCGCGTCCAAGCCTGACGCGTTTCGTGTGGAGCGGTCTTTGACGATTGCAGATCCGGCTGAGACTATTTTTCCGCTTATCAACGATCTGAATGCCTGGGACGCCTGGTCGCCCTGGGCGAAAAAAGATCCCATTTAAAAAGCGACCC
>JBBRKD010000185.1:0-4918 GCA_038218255.1 Hyphomicrobiales bacterium
CATCATTTTTGGACTGACCATCGTCATGCTTGGCGGTTGCGTCGCACTGGCTCTCGACTATGCGCGCGCGCTGGCTGTCCAGTCACAATTACAAGCAGCAGCGGACGCTGCCGCATTGTCGGCGAACCCGGTGGCGACCGATACCGCCGCCGAACTTGAGGCCCGCGTTACGATCCATTTCGACTACAACATGCCATCGGCGCGATCAAACGCGACGAATGTTACGGTTACCTCGACCCAAATCACCGACGGAGTGCGCGTCACAGCTCAAGCAAACGTCCCAACGACGTTTGGCCGCTTGCTAGGCGTGACGGCCATGCCAATTCGGGTCGTGTCGGAAGCAAAGTCGGCGAGATCTCAATTTGAGATCGCGCTGGTCCTCGACAACACGTTTTCCATGAGCGGGGGCAAGCTCGCCGACCTCAAGGTGGCAGCGAAGGATCTCGTGGATCAGGTAGTTGCCGGGAGCGCGCCGGGGAGCGTGAAATTCGCGCTTGTGCCGTTCTCGCGGTACGTCAACGTCGGCAAATCGTACCGGGGTTCGCTCTGGCTTTCGGTCCCTAACGACTATTCCCAGACGACCAACGTCTGCTGGATAAATCAGGCGTGGAAGAATTGCGTCTCTGTCCCCAGGACTTGCTACAATGACGGCGTCCCTTATTCGTGCACCGACGTGCAATGTGAGCCAGATGGCGCGCCAGTCCAGCAGTGCGGCGACCAGACACAAAACTACACGTGGAATGGATGCGTTGGATCTCGCACCCCGCAGGACCTTACGGCAGCGGCTTCAGGCGCATCTCCAGTGCCGGGCCTCCTCAATACCGGTTGCCCGTCGGCGTTGGCGCGGCTGACGACGGATGACGCGACGATCAAGTCTCAGATCGATGGGATGGTCGCGCAGGGAGAAACCTATATTCCTGCGGGTCTCATGTGGGGATGGCGAACCCTGTCGACCGATGTCCCGTTTGCCGATGGAGCAGCCGCCAATGCAACTCCGACGACGCGCAAAGTCATGATCTTGATGACGGATGGAGACAATACGGCATCGCAATCGGGCGAAACCCACGAAGGTGGCGACGCGGCAGCGGCCAACACCACCATGGCTCAGCTGTGCACGAGCATCAAAGACCAGCGCATCGATCTCTACACGATTGCGTTCGCCGTCACGAACGCGCCGTCGAAAGTGCTGCTGCAAGCGTGTGCGTCGTCGAGTGCCCATTTCTACGACGCAGCCGACAGCGCAGCGCTTCAAACGGCCTTCAGCCGCATTGCGGGCTCGCTGCAACGGCTCGCCTTGACGCGCTGAAAAAAATCAGCGCAGATCCACTGTTTCGACGAGCGCCCCGAGCGATTGTGCGCCGGGCTGGGTCGCCCAGTCCTCAGTGTTGCGCATTTCACCCGACGTCCGCAGTTTGCGCAACCTTGTCCCGTCGATCGCCCCGGTCACCCACTGCGGCGCATTGAGCTGACCCTCGGCGATCACGCCGGTATCCGACAGCAGGACGTCGGGGGGAACAAAGATACCCGCCGATCCGACGTTGTGATCAACCGCTGGCGACCAAAGCGCATCGCCGACCGTGGGACTTGTGACGACCGCGATCTGGTTTTCGAGCGCGCGTGCGGCAGCCCCCACCCTGATCCGGTGGAACCCTGAGATGCGCTCGGTACACGACGGCACGAGCAAAATGTCTGCCCCAGCTTCAACCATGGCTCGCACAAGCAACGGGAACTCGCTGTCGTAGCAGATTGCGATCCCAATCCGGCCGAGGATGGTCTCAAACACCCGGAGCGGGCCGCCGCGCGTCACGCCCCACGTCCGTTCGAACGGCGTCATGATGTATTTGTCTTGGACGCCGACGCCCCCGGTCGGCGTCACGAGCTGGGCCGCATTGACAAAACCACCCGCCCCATCGTGAGCAGGGCCGCTGCCGACCAAGATGTGAACGTTATGCTGACGGGCGAGCCGGGTGTGCAGTTCGATGCGATGTGACGCCAGATCAGCAACCGCGTGAAGCGTGGCTGGCAGGCTGCCCGAAATCGCCGAACCAAGCGCTGCCGCCTGTTCGATTGCGGCATATTCTGGAAAGACGAGGAGGTCGGCGCCCGTTGCGGCCCCCTCGGCCACCCAGGTCTCGATCTTGGCGTCCCACTCGGTCAGCGAGCGGGGTTCGCCGATTGGGTACTGGGCCGCCGAAACGGTAACATGCCTCATGGTCATTTCACGGTCATCCAGCGCTACAGAGCCTTGATCCAGAACTGCATCTGTTTGGCCGTCTCATCAGGCTGGTCGATGTCTTTCCAGGTGTATTCCCCAATCAAGCCCTCCGCCTTCGTGTAACCCCGCTTGGTCCAAAACGCATCGAGGGGCTGATAGTTCGCGGGCCGGAGGGGGTGATCGGCGGGTCTGACGACGCTTGAGAACGTCACATGGGTGAACCCGCCGAGATTGCGGGCGTGGGCCTCGCGCTGGTCGAAGAAGGCATGTCCCAAGCCATGGCCCCGATGGCTTTTCAGCAGCACGCTCTCACTGCAATAGAATACTTTCGAGATGTCGTAGCCCTGGGCCTTGAACGGACTTCCAAACGCGCTCGCATGCTCAGCCATCGGAGCGCCGGTCGACGCCCCCACGATTTCGCGGCCATCAAACGCCGCGACGCAGATCGCCCCCGCGCCCGACGCGAACGTGCTGAGGTAGGTTTCCTCGTAGGCGACGGACCCATCGTAGAGATAGGGAAAATCGCGGAACACAGTAATGCGCAGCCTCGCCAAAGCCGGCAGCGCTGCCTGCAAAGCTGAACCCGTCAGTGGGACGACGGTGATCAGGGGCGTGCTCATCGGCGCAGTCCTCGCGCAAAGTCTAAGCGTCGGGGTCTCAGCGTCGGGGTTTAAGCGTCGGGCGAGACCTGCATGATCCAATCGGTAAGATTATAATAGGTTGTGACGCGGGCGATTTTGCCGTCTCGAACCGCAAAGAAGGTGCCGGCCGGCAGCACGTAAGTCTGGCCCGCAGCCTTGGGCAGCCCTTCGTCCGTGTTCAGATACGCGCCATGCACGTTGAACTCGGCGGCGGCCCGTATGCCGTCTTGGCTGACCATGACCGCAATGTTTTCGAGCCGCTCCTTATAGTGATGGTCCATGCGGGCGTTGAAGGCCTTGAATTTGTCGAGCCCCACGCGGCGCTCGCCCTGGTTGACGTCATGGATCACGTCGTCGGTCAGGCATGCGATCATGCCAGCAGTGTCGCCGCCGTTAAACGCCTCATAGTAGCGGCGGATCAGGGCCGCTGTCGCTTGGCGGGCAGAAAATTGCGGGTCGGCGGCAGTCTGATTGGTCGCAGTTTGGGTCATGGCGGGTCTCTCGTTTTGGTCAATTCGGTCGCTGGCGTGGTCGGCCATCGGCTGAGCGCGCCACGGGGTGTATTGGGCACCCGGATAGCTCAGAGACATCACACGGCGCGAGCGGGCCAGCGAAATCCAGGTGTCCGTTTGAGCCCTCAGTTGTCGAGGAAGCTGCGCAGCTTCCGGCTCCGGCTCGGATGCTTCAGCTTGCGCAGCGCTTTGGCTTCGATCTGGCGGATGCGTTCGCGCGTCACCGAGAACTGCTGACCGACTTCTTCCAGCGTGTGGTCGGTATTCATGCCGATACCAAAGCGCATGCGGAGCACGCGTTCCTCGCGCGGCGTGAGCGACGCCAGCACGCGCGTTGTCGTCTCACGCAAGTTCGCGTTGATGGCGGCATCGATCGGCAGCACCGCATTGCGATCCTCGATGAAGTCGCCAAGATGACTGTCCTCTTCGTCGCCGATCGGCGTCTCAAGACTAATCGGCTCCTTCGCGATCTTGAGCACCTTGCGCACTTTTTCAAGCGGCATGGCGAGCTTTTCGGCCAGTTCTTCCGGTGTCGGCTCGCGGCCGATTTCGTGCAGCATTTGCCGCGACGTCCGCACGATCTTGTTGATCGTCTCGATCATGTGCACGGGGATTCGGATCGTCCGCGCCTGGTCGGCAATCGAGCGGGTGATTGCCTGCCGGATCCACCACGTCGCATACGTCGAGAACTTATAGCCACGGCGGTATTCGAATTTATCGACCGCCTTCATCAAGCCGATGTTGCCTTCCTGGATGAGATCGAGGAACTGCAAGCCACGGTTGGTGTACTTCTTGGCAATCGAAATCACGAGGCGCAGGTTGGCCTCCACCATTTCTTTTTTCGCCTGCCGGGCTTCCCGCTCGCCCTTTTGAACAGCTTTCACGATGCGACGGAATTCGGTGATTTCGAGGCCGGTATCGGTTGCCAACTGGAAGATTTCGGCGCGGATATCGTCAACCGTTTTGCGTTCGTGCTTGACGAAGTTCACCCAGGCTTTACGCCCGCACCCAGCCATCCGTTCGACCCAGGTTTGATCGAGTTCGTTGCCGTAGTATTCGTCCATGAATTCCTGGCGACCGGCCCCATAGCTATCGGCCAAGCGCATCAGGCGGCCTTCGAGGCTGACCAATCGCTTGTTGATCGCATATAGTTGCTCGACGAGGCTCTCGATGCGGTTGTTGTTCAACGACAGGCTTTTGACGTCGGCAATGATTTCGTCGCGCAGCTTGTCGTAGGCCTTCTGCTGCTGGCGAGATCCCTGCTCACCCACGACTTGCTGCTCAAGCTTTTTGTCCTGCTGCTTGCGTAGCTTCTTGTAGGATGCCGCAATGCTGTCGAACGTTTCGAGAACCTTGGGCTTGAGTTCGGCTTCCATCGCCGCCAGCGACAGCGCGTTCTCGAACTCCTCGTCGTCGTCGATGTCGCCCTCCGGCGCGCCTGACGGCGGCAACGGGATCTCAGCCTGTGGCAGACCTTCGGCGTTCAACGGTGGCTGGGCCTTGGCTTCCGGGCCCTCATACGTTGCTTCGAGATCGATGATGTCGCGCAG
>JBBRKD010000186.1:0-4918 GCA_038218255.1 Hyphomicrobiales bacterium
AGAACGCGGTCAGCACGGCTTCGACCGTAATTACCGACAGCATCGAATACGAACTCGCCGTGTCGTAAGCGTTTGACCCGAAGTTGCCGAGGTTCAATTCTTTGGCAGTGCTGCCCTTTGCAACCAGGAACAACATGGTCGTGGCAGCAATCCCGCCTGCGGTCTGCGCGAGGATATAGCCCAAGCTCTTGCCCGCATCGAACCGACCACCAGCGACGAGGCCAAGCGTGACAGCTGGATTGAAATGCCCGCCCGAGATCGGACCGAGCGCATAGGCAAGCGCCATCACCGTGAACCCGACCGAAAGCGCAACGCCCACGTTGCCCGCGTTCCCATACGAGAACAACGCCACAAACAAAATCGATGCCACCAGCATAAACGTGCCGATGAATTCCGCCGCTAACGCCCTGACGTCCATGGGGAGCCTCCAAAAAGTGTCGATTGCCGCCCGCAACGTCCATCACCGACGAACTGACGTGCGCCAACCGTGCAAAGCACGATTCGCTTGCCTATCATCAGCCTACGTCTGCAACGGTATAATGAAACACTTGCCATGCCCACGCGCGGAAGATCAGCCACCGGCAGCACAACGCACCGTCAAAAATCCAGCGTCAGACGACTGCGATCGGGCCTCGCGTAACGGCGTCACCGCTCACCAACGCGGATCACCGCGTCGGCGCGACGAGATACCCGATGCGGCCGCCACCGGCTGCTTTTTCGCCGTCGAGCAGCGCGAGGACCTCGCGGGGATGCGGCGGATGACCCGTGCGGGCGATCGTGACGAGCTCCAGGGCATTCAGCTTTTCGAGCAACGGCTGCGCCGTCTTGTGCAGCATGGCGACGACGGCAATCGTCTTGCGCTTCATGTTCGGCGGCACCTTAGGGATCACGCTCGCGATCATGTCTTTCGCCGATTCCGACAGATACGCCGACAGCCGTCCAAGCCATCCAATCAACCGGATCGTGTAATCCTCTTTGAACCGATAGCCGTCCCGCTCCATGAATTCAAATAGCTTGGTCGCGATCAAATCCTGATTGCGCAGGCTCGACGTGATCCGGTAGTCGGCCCACTCGGCCACGACCTCGAAGCGCGGATCGATTTCCAGATCGCCCGGCGCGAACGTCTCAACCGTCTTAACGCCCACCCGATCAAGAAAATCACGGTTCGTCATGTCGAGCCGCGTCGTGTAGGCGGGCAGCGTCACATCACCCTTGCTCGCCATCAGAAAGGCGAGCTTTACAAGCTTCGAGCAATAAAGCTGCCGATAGCCTTCGAGCGTCATCGAGAAATCATACCAGATGCGCCGCATCCGCCGTTTGGAGACCTTCGCGTGGATCATCTCGGCAGCCCTTGCCGCCAGCACGCCATCCCGATGCCGAAACAGCACCGCGCGGCCCAGGCCATGATCCAGCGCAGCACCAAGCGGCGTCACCACCGAGCCAGATTCGATCAACGCTTCGACCTTGAACGGCTGCCCGTCAGCCGCGACGTACACGATGCCAATGTGGCTGAACTGGCTGTCAATATCGCCGATCCGGGCGATCGCTGCCGAATTGTGAGCCTGTCCGCGCACGAGGATCACATCGCCCGAGCGGAACGGCAGATCACCCCCGGTCTGGAATGCCGGGTTGACCAGCACATTGTTAGCCGACCCGGTGAACCCGCGCGCAGTCGGTTCGCCGGGCGGCAGCCGCTCGTGCGCAATGTTGATCTCGCCGATGAGATCGTTGGCATACCGGGTCGCGCGGAACACATCCCGCAGCCCCTTTTGCACGTCATGGGTCATGAACCCGCGCCGCGCCCACTCAGGGATATGGTTGCGCAGATAGAGCCGAAGTTCAAACAGCCCTTGCATGGTCGCAGCCGCCGTAGCGCGCACCTCGGCCACATCGAAGCTCGCAAAATCCGCCACATAAAGCTCGCGGTAGATGTCGGCGAGATTACGCGAGAGTTCGCTTTCCGAACTGACCGGCGTGCGGGCAAAGCCTGAAATGCGCGCCATCGCGAGCGCGAACGATTGCTGACCCGTCGCTTCGCCCACCCGCATAGCCCCTCCTACCGACACAACGCCGTCACGCACAAACGAGCGCCTACAGCCTCGTGTCGGCCGCTTCATGTCCGCCGTTGCGTGAGATCACTGTAGAGGGAATTGGCGACGGCTCAACTTTGCTCTGACACCGCGTTTGGTCACGGCGTGGAAAGTGTGTTGGCGGCGGCCGGAACGAGATTGACGCTCTCGCCACACCCGCACGCGCTCTTCTGGTTGGGGTTGTTGAAAACAAACGTCGCCGACAGCTTGTCGATTTTGTAGTCCATTTGCGTCCCGAGCAGATACAGCACCGCCTGCGGGTCGACGATCACGCGCGCCGCGCCAACTTCGATCACCTCATCGAATTTACCCACCGTTTCGGCCCAGGTCATGGTGTATTCCATACCCGCGCAGCCGCCCTTTTTCAGCCCTATCTTGAGCCCGGCGACGCCATCGCCCTTTTGCGCCATAATTTCAGCGACCCGATCGACGGCAGCCGAGGTCAGCGTCATCACCTGCGGGCGTTTACGGGTCAGGGCTTGAACGGTCATCGGCGGCGCATCCTGTTGTGTTCGAAGCAGTCTCCTAAGGTCTCACGACCCACAGCCCCGATGCAAGTGTTGTAGATATGGTCCAAGCGGTCCCCGCCGACAAGGTGTCCAGGTAAACCCATGCTGTGCGCGCCCTCAGAGCCGCCACCGTCGTTAGCATGCCGAGCCCAAGCGACGCGCATCCGCAAGAGTTGTACCATACCGCCGTGTTGCAAAGTGCCCTCCCTTGAGGTTCCGCGACACTTTGGTGTAGGTCCTTGGTGTCTTTGCCGGACCGCTCCAGGAGGCAACCTTGGTTCGCGTGGCCTTCACCGCAAACATCCAACGCCATGTGGCCTGCCCCGACAGCGATGTCGCGGGCCAGACGGTGCGCGACGCGCTTGAAGCCGTATTCGCATCGAACCCGCAGGCCCGCAGCTACGTGCTCGACGACCAGGGCGCGCTCCGCCGTCACATGGCGATCTATGTCGACGGCCACCTGATTGCCGATCGAACCGCGCTATCTGACCCCATAAACGACACCAGTTCAATTTACGTCTTCCAAGTCCTCTCGGGGGGCTGAGAACGGAGCACTCCGATGTCTGATACGCTGTTTGTCTCGACCCGGAAGGGCCTGTTCACCGTCACGAAGCGCTCAACCGGCTGGGAGGTCACGGACGCAGCCTTTCTCGGCGACAACGTCACCTTGACCCACACCGACCCCCGCGACGGCCGCACCTATGCAGCCCTCGATCACGGTCATTTCGGCGTCAAGCTCCACCGCTCGATGGCCACCGGCTGGGAGGAGATCGCAGCACCCGCCTATCCGCCAAAGCCCGCCGACCTCGTCGAAAACGACATGTGGGGCCGACCGATTGCCTGGAGCACGGCGCGCATTTGGGCCCTCCAGTCAGGCGGCCCTGATGAACCCGGCGTGCTGTGGTGCGGCACGCTTCCCGGCGGGCTGTTCCGCTCGCCTGATCACGGCGCGACGTGGGACATCGTCCGCCCGCTGTGGGATCACCACAAGCGCGCGAGTTGGATGGGCGGCGGGGCCGATCTTCCCGGCATCCACTCGATCCTCGTCGATCCCCACAATGCACGGCGCGTGTTCATAGCCGTCTCCACCGGCGGTATTTGGCTGACGGAAGATGGCGGCGCGAGCTGGTCGCAGCGCGGCGAGGGCATGCGGGCCGATCATGTCCCACCCGAACTCACCCATGATCCCATTGCCCAGGACGTCCACTGTCTCGTCCAATGCAAAGCCGACCCGAACCGGATGTGGGTGCAGCATCACAACGGCATTTTTGTCTCGTCCGACGAGGGCCGCACGTTCCGCGAGTTGACAGAGGTCGCCCCGTCCGCGTTCGGCTTTCCCGTCGTCGTCCACCCGCGCGAGCCCGACACTGCCTGGTTCCTCCCTGAAATCAAGGACGAGAAGCGCATTCCGGTCGGTGGTCGCCTCGCCGTCAATTGCACCCGCGACGGCGGCAAATCATTTGAAACCTTGACCGACGGCCTGCCGCAAACCCACGCCTACGACGTCGTCTACCGCCATGCCCTCGATCTTGACGCGGCTGGAAATCGCCTCGCGTTCGGCTCAACCACGGGTGGCCTTTGGGTCAGCGAGAACCAGGGCGATCAGTGGACGATCGTCACCCACACGCTGCCACCCGTTTACGCCGTCCGCTTCGCCTGACACTTACCTATTCAACGACGCCGCTCGACGCCCGTCGACATCCAGCTGCTCTTGGGGCGCGGCGCGCGCGTCTTGGGTTCCCGGGCTTTGGCGTCCAGCCTCTTCGCAACGGCTGCCACCAGCCCCGGCACAGTCATCTCGTCTCCGGGTTCGTCGCCGAACGGAAACGACATCGCAAACGCATCCTCGATGTCGAGGCAGATCATCGGCAGATCGAGCGGGTCGATACCCAAATCATCAAGGCTCGCCCACGTCATGATGGTCTGGCTGGGCTCCCGCATGTACGTTTTGAGGATCGTGAAGACCGCATGGGTCGGGTCGGTGATCGTGTGATCGGTCATGGTCACTCACTCTGGCAGGGGGTGCATCTAACCCTCACCCTAGAAACCCACCACGACGCGCGCTGTTCCCGCTGGAACCGCGACGTCGTTAACACGATTAAAAACTTAACGACGATGCCCCACCGCAAGCCGCGCTTCTAAGGCTGCTGCCGCCCGCGACATGGCAAAACAGAACACCCAAAACAGGGCCCCCGCGAACACGTAGCCCGTGACCGCCGTCGTCGGTGCAAACCACTTGGCGTCCGCCGAAATCGATTGCTGCACGACCCCGAGCAGATCGAACACCCCAATGATGAGGACGAGGCTCGTGTCCTTGAA
>JBBRKD010000187.1:0-4914 GCA_038218255.1 Hyphomicrobiales bacterium
GCTCGAAGGCTGCGAACTGGCTTGTATCACGCACGCCGTCGGCCAGCAGGCGGTTGCGGCTTTGCATCGCGCGCTCATAGCGCCCCGCGATCGTCCGGTAGGCCGGATCGAAGCACAGGATCAGCCGGTCAAGGAACCGGCGGCGTTCACCGGCTGGGCCCGTGAACAAGCCATCCATTGCAGGCGTGAGCCACACCATTTCAACGAGATCGGCCAGGATACCGGTGCCGGCTTGGGGTTCTCCGTCGAGCCTGAGAAGGCGCTGAGTCGGCGGGCGGGCTGCGCTTTGGGTTGCGGCGATCCCGGTCCCGATGTCGATGGGGCCTTGCAGGCTGTGAACCTTGGCAGCCACCGCCCAACTTCCATCGCCGCCTGCTTTTGCAAGTTCGGCGTAGGTTGCTCTGCGCAGACCTTGGCCTGCGGCGAGCAACGAGAGGCCTTCCAGAATGTTGGTCTTGCCGGCCCCGTTTGCGCCCATCAGCACCACGGGCTCGGGCGCGGCTTCTAGCACAAGGTTCGCGTAATTGCGGAAGTGCGTCAGCGCGAGGCGCGTGACCGCGAGGCTGTGGCTTGCGCTCACACTCTTACCAGAACGAGGGACTGTCCGCCCCTCGCGCTCCCAGGCTGGGGACGGGTCCCTGGACCCGCACAATGTTCTCGTGTCACGGCCAAGCGGTCGACCCAAACATCACACCCGCATCGGCATCAGCACGTAAAGGGCGCTGTCATCGGAGCTGTCGCGGACCATCGTCGGCGAGCCAGGATCGGCCAACATGAAGCGGGCTTCTTCGCCTTCGAGCTGATTGGCAATGTCGAGCAAGTAGCGCGCATTGAAGCCGATTTCGAGCGGAGACGCGCCATAGCCGACGCCAATCTCTTCCGTTGCGCTGCCGCCTTCTGGATTGTTGACAGACAAGATAAGCTTATCGGCGCCGATCGACAGTTTCACGGCGCGCCCGCGTTCGCTCGCAATCGTCGAGACGCGGTCGACCGCGCCGATGAACTCGGCGTTGGAGACCTTCATTTCCTTGTCGTTGGCCTGCGGGATCACGCGGCCGTAGTCGGGAAACGAACCGTCGATCAGCTTGGAGGTGAGTGTGACGGTGCCCATCTCGAAGCGCGCTTTTGTCGGGCTGACACCAACTTTCACGGCGCCTGCGCCATCTTCGATCAGGCGGTGGAGCTCGCCGACCGTCTTGCGCGGAATGATGATGCCGACCATGCCTTGGGCGCCGTCAGGGCACGGCAGCTCAACTTGCGCGAGACGATGGCCATCGGTTGCCACCGCGCGCAGCGTCGGCTTGCCGTCCCGCTCGGCGGTATGGAGATAGATGCCGTTGAGGTAATACCGTGTTTCTTCGGTTGAGATCGCAAACCGCGTCTTGTCGATCAGGCGCTTGAGGTCGGCCGCCGACACCTCGAATTCCTGCGCCATCTCACCGACCGCCAGATCGGGAAAATCTTCCGCCGACAGCGTCTGCAGGGCAAACCGCGACGAGCCAGCCTTGAGGGTCAGGCGTTCTTTTTCCGCGTCGCGGATCAGCTCGACCTGTGCACCGTCGGGTAACTTGCGCACGATGTCATAAAGCATATGGGCTGGCACGGTCAGCGCTCCGGGCTGGGTCACGTCGGCGGCCACATGTTCGATGACTTCTCGCTCAAGGTCGGTCGCTTTGAAGCGGAGCGAGCGCCCGCTCGCATGGAGCATCACGTTGGAAAGGATCGGGATCGTTGTCCGTCGCTCGACGACGCTCGTCACATGGCTGAGCGCTCTCAGCAATTCACCCCGTTCGATCACGAGCCGCATGGTCGATCCTTGGATAACACGTTGACGTTCAAATCGTCTGAGAACCCTAGCACGCCGGGCGGCGAGCCTGGGGGATCATTATCGACGGGTCCCGCCGGTTGTCGGGGACGCAATCGACCGGCCAAAACGCGGGAGCCGCCTGTTTTAGCAAGCAAAACAAGTGCTTGCGTTCGGCCTGTTCGTCCAGCGCAAAAAAGCGGCACTTGCGTGCCGCTTTGATGAATTCAGCGTTGAACGTGGCTCACGAGTTGAGCATTTTCTTCAGCTCGTCCAGCTCATCGCGCAATCTCGGGTTGTCGGTCAGCACGCCCTCGATCTTGCGGATGGCGTGTAGAACGGTTGTGTGATCACGGTTGCCGAACCGGCGACCAATCTCAGGTAGCGAACGCGCCGTCATCTGCTTGGCGAGATACATGCCGATTTGGCGTGGCCAAACGACCGACCGATGGCGGCGCTGCGAGAGCAGGTCACCCTTGGACACGCCGAAGTGGCGTGACACGATCCGCAGGATGTCTTCGATCTTCACCCGGCGCGGTTCGATGCCCTGGACGAGATCGCGGATCACCGTTTCGGCGATATCGATCGACAGCGGCGTACGCATGTACTGCCAAGTGGCGTGCAGGCGCGTGATCGAACCTTCGAGTTCGCGACCGCTTTCGGTGAGGCGATCGGCCAGCAACTCCAGCACGTCGGTTGAGAGTTCAAACGAGGGGTCGATCGCGCGCTTTTCCGCCAGACGGCGCTCAAGCACCTTCAGACGCAGATCATAGTCGAGGCCGCCCAGTTCGGTCACGAGACCGCGCTGCAGGCGCGACCGCATGCGCTCGTTCAGGCGCTCGATGTGATTGGGGGCGCGGGCCGACGCCACGACGACTTGACGGCCGCCATCCAACAACGAGTTGATGATGTGATCGAATTCCTGCTCGGTTCGTTCGCCTTGCATGAACTCGAGGTCGTCGATCAGCAGCATGTGGATCTGACGGAACTTCTCCTTAAAGGCGGAGGGATCCTGGCTGCGGACGGCTTCCACGAACTGATAGCGAAAGCGTTCCGCCGTCAGATACAGCACCTGGGCATGGGGCGCGCGGCGCTTCACGTCCCAGGCGATGGCTTGCAACAGATGGGTTTTGCCCAGACCCACCGACGAGTGGATGTAGAGCGGGTTGAACGCGGGCGCGTCTACCAGCACCATCTCGGCGACCTGGGTGGCACCAGCGTGCGCCATCCGGTTGGTTGAGCCGACGACGAAACTGTCGAACGTGTAGCGCGGGTCGAGCGGGGACCCCTCAAAGCCGCCGACCTGGGTGCGGCCGACCGCCGTTGGCAGGGCGCGCGGGACCATCCGGTTTTCGGAGTTCACGCTCTCATAGGTGCTTGGCATGACGTCCGAGAGCCCGGACTCGGACTGCATGTCGAGCTTGGCGCGCTGCAGGTTGGCGGCGGGCTGGCGGAGCATCACGTCGACGCGCTCTGCAGTGTCGAACTCGGACTTGCAGCATGCCAGCAAGGCTTCAATGTAGTGGGACTGGATCCAATTGCGCAGGAATTTGACCGGCACAGAGACGGTGACCACGCGGCCATCGAACCGGTCGAATTCAAGCGCGTTGAACCAGCTCGTGTAGATGTCTTCGCCCAAGCGGGCGCGCAGCATGGCACGCACTTTGAGGCCGCGGCCATCGACGCCATTCGACGCGCCATTCAACGGGCTACTCGACGGGCTGCTCGACGCGGCGACTTGAGACGCAGCGCTGACCCCGTCACCCCTCACGTTGGGCGCGCGAGCCGTCGGCTCCGGCGCAACTACAGTCGTTTTTCGATTTTCCAATGTCGGCATTTTCGTACCCCTTTACGTTTCTCAGCCCCATAGGTTCGAAGACACGCCCTCATGTGTCGTCGGGCCCTTGCCGACGCCAGCGTGCTGTCGAACCGTCGTATCGTGTCGTGTTCGCTTTAAAGCCTTCGCAGCTTTGGTCGCTTAGTGAACCCTGGACCCAGTTAGCCTTGGGCCCAGTTAGCCTTGAGCCCAGTTAGCCTTGAGCCCAGTTAGCCTTGGGCCCAGGCGAGCCCGGCCGCCTTCCAGCCACCGACTGTTCCCCGGTGCCGCTTGCCATCGAGCGGACCTTCAAACCCGTCGGCGACGTTGTGACAGCTCTGATAGCCCAGTGCCGCCATCGCCTCCGCAGCCATTCGGCTCCGGCCGCCAGAGCGACAGATGAAAAACAGCTCTGTCGCTTCGTTTGCGCCTGTCCCTGAAAGGGTCGCCAGCACGCGTTGGGTGAATGCTGGATCAACGCTATTTTCGGGAAATGTTTGCCATTCGACGGTCACGACCCGCTTGCCGAGCGCTGACAAATCCGGGAGGCCAACAAAGGCCCACTCCGCTCGTGTCCGCACGTCGATCAGGAGGGAAGCGGGAACAGCCTTCAGCCGGTCCCACGTCTCCTGAACAGCAATGTCATCAACAGTTGGGGTCATCGTCGACGTCACGTGATGTCCTGTTCTCGTCTCGACGCGCCAATCTTGACGGGCCGACTGATGCGCTGACTGGGCCAACAGACCCCAATTGTGCTCGGGCGAGCACTCAAAAACAACGCACGCTACCTTCGTATCGCTCAACGCGATGTCGCTCGGCTTAACCTTCGTGCATCGCACACCGCGCATACTCTGCGGCGACACAACGATCAGGTCCCTGAGGCCAGGCTTCTAGGGCCAGGCTCCTGAGATCAGACCTCTGAAAATCGACTGAAGATCGACGACTTATCCAGGGGCCGTTGATGAGTTGTTAACTAGTCGGTTAGGGGGGGGATGTCCAGGGCTGGGGGGGATGAGGCGGGATGGGGAAAACCGGCCGAATTTGCACGCCGTAGCTGTGCCCTTTACGCAATCGGAGCCCCCGACGGGAGGCGCCAACCTTTTGAAAACGAACACGTTATTTGGACACGAGCCCGTGACCCACCGGGCAAATGACAGGGCCGCCGAAGGCTGTTGAAAGGTGACGGTTTTCAGGAGCGCCGTGCCCGGCCAGGCGGTGGTCGCATGCTCCGAAGTTCATTGTTTTTTGCACAGCGAGAGCACGACTTAGTGGTGTTCAAAAAAATCCCCTGCCG
>JBBRKD010000188.1:0-4900 GCA_038218255.1 Hyphomicrobiales bacterium
GGTGCAGCAGCTCGGTAGCGACAAGATCGAGATCACCTCGCAGAATCACGGGTTCGCGGTCAACCCCGACACGCTGCCGGCGCACGCCGTCGTCACGCACCTCAATCTCTACGACGGCACCGTCGTGGGGCTGCGCCACGTCGACATGCCGATCTACTCGGTCCAGTACCATCCCGAGGCATCCCCCGGTCCGCTTGATGCGGATTACCTGTTCACCCAGTTCATCGAAGAGATGGAGCGCCGGTAAACCCGCGCTGACGGTTGCCGGGCCGGGTGTCAGCCCGGCCACTTCTGAGATTCAATGCCCACACGTACAGACATCCATCGCGTCCTCGTGATCGGCTCGGGGCCGAGCGTCATCGGTCAGGCGTGCGAGTTCGACTACTCGGGCACGCAGGCCTGTAAGGCGCTGAAAGCTGAGGGGTACCGGATCATTCTGGTGAACTCCAATCCAGCGACCATCATGACGGATCCAGACCTTGCGGACGCAACCTACATCGAGCCGATCACGCCGGACGTGGTGGCCAAGATCATCGCGGCTGAACGGCGCGCGCGGCCCGACGACAAGCTCGTGCTGCTGCCGACGATGGGCGGGCAGACGGCACTCAATACCGCGCTGGCGCTCGAAAAGCAGGGTATTCTGAAGGCCTTCGACGTCGAGATGATTGGCGCAAAGGCTGCCGCCATCGACAAGGCGGAAGACCGCCAACTGTTCCGCGAGGCTATGAAGAAAATCGGGCTTGAGACGCCCAAATCGCGGATTGTGAATGCGCGCGCAGACGCTGGCGCAGCGCTTGATGCGGTGGGGCTGCCAGCGATCCTGCGGCCTAGCTTCACGATGGGCGGGACGGGCGGCGGGATCGCTTATAATCGGGAAGAATACTTCGAGATCATCGAGCGCGGGCTCGACGCGTCGCCGACGAGCCAGGTGCTGGTCGAGGAGAGCGTGCTCGGGTGGAAAGAATTCGAGATGGAAGTGGTTCGCGATCACGCGGACAATTGCATCATCGTGTGCTCGATCGAAAACATCGATCCGATGGGCGTGCATACGGGCGATAGCATCACGGTCGCGCCCGCGCTGACGCTGACGGACAAAGAATACCAGATCATGCGGGATGCTTCGATCGCGGTGCTGCGCGAGATCGGCGTCGAGACGGGTGGATCGAACGTGCAGTTCGCGGTCAACCCGGCGGACGGGCGGCTGGTCGTTATCGAGATGAACCCGCGCGTGTCGCGGTCGTCGGCGCTGGCCTCCAAAGCCACCGGGTTCCCGATTGCCAAGATCGCAGCCAAGCTCGCGGTTGGGTATACGCTGGACGAACTCGACAACGATATCACCGGGGGCGCGACTCCGGCGGCTTTCGAGCCGACGATCGATTACGTGGTCACAAAAATTCCGCGCTTTGCGTTCGAGAAATTCCCAGGCGCCGACCAGACGCTGACGACGTCGATGAAGTCGGTCGGCGAAGCCATGGCGATCGGGCGGACGTTTGCCGAGAGCCTGCAGAAGGCGCTGCGCAGCATGGACACGGGGCTCACGGGCCTCGACGACGTGGTGTTTGAGGGCCTGGGCGAAGGCGACGACAAGAACGCGATCCGGGCGGCGCTGGCGCGCCCGACTCCGGACCGGTTGCTGAAGGTCGCGCAGGCGTTGAGGCTGGGCGTCGACCATGCGCAGGTTCATGCGTCGTGCCGGATCGATCCTTGGTTCCTCGAGCGGCTTCAAGAGATCGTGGACATGGAAGCCCGCGTGAAGGCGCATGGGATTCCAAAGACAGCCGAGCAGCTGCGCGAACTGAAGGCCATGGGCTTTTCGGACACGCGCCTCGCCAAGCTCGCAGGCGTCGCAAGGGCCGACGTGACGGATCTGAGGGTGGCGCTCGATGTGCGTCCCGTGTTCAAGCGGATCGATACGTGTGCGGCCGAGTTTGCTGCGCCAACGCCCTATATGTATTCAACCTACGAGACCGGGCTGACGGGCGCACCGGTGTGCGAAGCGCGCGTGTCGGACAAGACAAAGGTGATCATTCTGGGCGGGGGCCCCAACCGGATCGGGCAGGGGATCGAGTTCGACTACTGCTGTTGCCATGCGTGTTTTGCGCTGACGAAGGCAGGTTTTGAGACCATCATGGTCAACTGCAACCCCGAAACCGTGTCGACCGACTACGACACGTCGGATCGGTTGTATTTCGAACCGCTGACCGCTGAAGACGTGCTGGAGATCATCCGGGTTGAGCGCGGCTCCGGCACATTGCTGGGTGTCATCGTGCAGTTTGGCGGGCAGACACCGCTCAAGCTCGCACAGGCGCTAGAAGCGGCCGGCGTGCCGATCCTGGGGACATCGCCGGACGCCATCGACCTCGCCGAAGATCGCGATCGGTTCAACGTGCTGATCGCAAGCCTTGGCCTGAAGCAGCCCGAAAGCGGCATTGCGCGCGCGCCGGGCGAGGTGCGGGCGATCGCCGATCAGATCGGCTACCCGATCGTAATCCGGCCATCCTTCGTGCTGGGCGGGCGCGGCATGGAGATCGTGCATGACGGGGCCGCCGTCGAGCGCTATGTCGCGCGGCTGGCTGAAACCTTGGCCTCGCCGTCGGAGCTTGTGGTGTCGCCCAAGCGGCCGCTGCTGATCGACCGCTATCTGACGGACGCGGTGGAAGTCGACGTCGATTGCCTTGCCGATGGCAAAGACACGTTCATCGCTGGCATCATGGAGCATATCGAGGAAGCTGGCATTCACTCGGGCGATAGCGCGTGCTCGTTGCCGCCGCATTCGCTGTCGGTGGAGATCATCGCCGAAATCGAACGCCAGACGCGGGTTTTGGCGCTGGCGCTCAAGGTTGTCGGCCTGATGAACGTGCAGTTTGCGATCAAAGCGGGCGATGTGTTCATTCTGGAAGTGAACCCCAGGGCGAGCCGGACGGTGCCGTTCGTCGCGAAGGTGATCGGGCTGCCGGTGGCAGCCATTGCGGCCGAGATCATGGCTGGGCGGTCGCTCGCTAGTTTCGACCTGAAGCCGCAGGTGTTTGACCATATCGCGGTGAAAGAAGCCGTGTTCCCGTTTGCCCGCTTCCCAGGTGTGGATCCAGTGCTCGGGCCCGAAATGCGCTCGACCGGCGAAGTCATGGGCATCGACCGCGATTTTGCGATGGCCTTCGGGAAGAGCCAGATCGGGGCAGGAACGCCGATGCCGACGTCGGGCACGGTGTTTGTCTCGGTGCGCGACCGCGACAAAGACCGGGTCATTGCCCCGCTCAGGGACTTGCAAGGCATGGGCTTCAAGATCATTGCGACGCGGGGCACGAAGCGGCATTTGGAGGCTAACGGAGTTCCGTGTGAGGCCGTCAACAAGGTTCTCGAAGGGCGTCCTCATATCATGGACGCGATGAAGAACCGCGATGTGGCCTTGGTGTTTAACACCACCGAAGGCGCCCAGGCACTCGCCGACAGCAAGGACATCCGGCGCACGGCCTTGCTCAACAACATCCCTTATTATACGACGCTTGCGGGTGCGTTGGCCGTGACGCGGGCCATTGCAGCGCTTAAGGCAGGAAGCGTGCAGGTAGCGCCGTTGCAAAGTTATGGCAAACGCACGTAGCGGGGCGCCCGTAGCGGGCGGTCGCGTCGCGTGTGCGTCGAGCGCGCATAACGTCAGTCGGTTACGCGCACTTGCGTGCCGCAACACAATCGCCTTAATCTAGGCCATCCGAAACATTCAAGACACTTAGAGACAAGGTTCTGGCTTACCGCCAGACCGGCAGGGAGACGTTAAGAGATGTCAAGGGAGCGGGTTCCGATGACGGTCGAGGGCTTCAAGTTTCTTGAAGCTGAACTCCAGCGGCTGAAAGGCGAGGAGCGGCCCCGCATTATCGCAGCAATATCAGAAGCGCGCGCGCACGGCGATCTGTCGGAAAATGCCGAGTATCATTCGGCCAAGGAAGCGCAGGGCCAGAACGAAGCGCGCGTGTCCGACATCGAAGACAAGCTCTCGCGCGCCGAAGTGATCGACACCACGACGCTCTCAGGCACCACGGTGAAGTTCGGGGCCACGGTGACGCTCGTGGACGAGGATACCGAGGACAAGGTCAAGTACAAGATCGTCGGCGACAGCGAAGCCAATGTGCGGGACGGGAAGATCTCGATTTCCTCCCCGATTGCACGCGCCTTGATCGGAAAAACCAAAGGCGAGACTGCGGAAGTGGTGACGCCCAAGGGTGCGCGCAGCTACGCGGTCATGAAGATCGAGTGGAAGTGAACACGCTTCAATCTGAGCGCTAACGGGTAGGACGCTCTTAACACTGGATTTTCGGCGCATGGGTCGCTAGCATGCGGTCGGCAGGTTAGAGGGGGTGGCGACTGCAAGTGCCAGAGAGATTGTCTGCGCCGTCTTCCTGGCCCGGGTCTTATCCTGGCCCAAGTCTTAGCCTGGCCCAAGTCTTAGCCTGTCGGTGGTCTTATCCTGGCCCCAGCCTTATCCAGGCCCCGGTCTTATCCTGTCGGTTCTGCGGAGATAAAAAGGGAGAGAATTAAAGCCGGGATTTTTGAGATAATTTCACTTAAGACTGGTGAAACAATCTTTACTCTTAATATTTTGGCTTTGTTATTCAAATTGAAACGAAAACAAGTGCATCATTCTCGCACTCAATGCGCCGAAGCTGCCCGTATCCGGCGAAATTGATCGAGTTACAAACGGGCGTTCATCGGCGAGCCGATCGCACAATGCGGTTGGTGCTGCCCTCGTAAACCTGGAGATGCGTACAATGACCCGTTTTGCCTTTCTTGCCGCCAGCCTCAGCCTCGTTGCCGCAATCCCAGCCCATGCGGCGCCCAAAGCCCAGCCATTCCCAATGGCGGCTGATGGCACGACCAACATCGCCGACTGCGCCAAGGCGGATGTCAA
>JBBRKD010000189.1:0-4879 GCA_038218255.1 Hyphomicrobiales bacterium
GTGGCCTACTCCATTGCGCCGATCAGCGGTTGCACGCGTGCGTACAGAGCGCAGATGAACCCCATATGACACCCTATTGAACGACTAAGGCTTGCGCGTGCTGAAGATGTCGAACGCCGCATCCACGCGTTTTTTCAGGCCGCCGGTCGCGTCGCCTTCGGAACGACCGGCAAGCAACGCAACACCATCCGACATCGAGGCCGCGCGCCCGTTTGCGAACGCTTCGTGGTTCTTTTCAACGCCCGCCAGATCGTAGAGATAATTGACCATCAGCCCGTGGCTTTCGCGAATGCCTTTTTCAGACACGTCCGCCATCCAGTTGATGCGCTCGATCCGCGCGCCGTTGCCCAGATGGAAACGTGCGACTGGATCGGACACGCCGCGCTTTTGCCCGTAGCCCGCCAAATAGCGCGCACCCAGCCGCAAGAGCACATCGCGCAGCAGCGTCGCGCGGACGTAGCCGTCTTGCTCACCATCGGCTGCCAGTTGCTGAACGGCCGCGCGCACGTCGGTCGTTTTCGTCTCTTTCAGAACGCGGTCGACGAGGGTTCGCCCAAGGTGGGCCGTGAGATCGGTGTCGGGTTGCTCCATCCAACGCCGGAAGCCCGGCATCGGCGAAAGCGTGGCAAACGTCTTGAGGCCTGGCAGTTCCTTGGCGAGATCGGCCGCCACCTGCTTGATCAGGAAATTGCCAAACGAGATGCCCCGCAAGCCCGGCTGGCAGTTCGAGATCGAGTAAAAGATCGCCGTGTCAGGCTCGATGCGATCTTCGCCCGGGATCGGCGCCCGGATGATGGGGGCAATGCGGCCAGCCATCTCGTTGAGCAGCGCCACTTCGACGAAGATCAGCGGTTCGTCCGGCAGGCCCGGATGGAAAAAGCCAAAGCAGCGACGGTCAGACGCGAGCCTGCGGCGCAAATCGTCCCAGCCGTCGATCGCGTGAACGGCTTCGTAGGCGATCAACTTTTCAAGGACTGCAGCTGGCGTGTGCCACGAAATGCGTTGCAGTTCGAGGAACCCGCGATTGAACCATGAGCCCAAGAGATGGCGCAGGTCAGTGTCGAGCGGGGCGAATTCTGGATGATCCTTGACTTGCCCACCCAGATGCTCGCGCAGCTTAACGAGCGTCGCAGTGCCATCGGGGGCCATGTTCATACGCCGGAACAGTTCCTGCCGCGGGCTCTCGACGACGGCTGCAAGTGCACTCATGTTTTCAGCGGTCGGTTTGGCCCGCCACGCGTCGGCGGCAGCTCGTACCTTCACCGGGTCTGGGTTGTACTTGCGTGACAGCAGCGCCAGAAGTTCAAAACGCTCAGCTCCGCCCGCGCTGCGCACGAGCCGGACAAGATCATTCGCAATCACCGTGCCGAGCACCTCACCGCGTTCCGACATCAGCGCGTCTGCCAGATGCTCGACACGCTCGATGAAGGTGCCATCCTGCATCCCGACGTCGGCCGGGCTGCCAGTTCCCACGACGACGCTGCGCAAATAGTCAAAGACCCGCTGCGGGCTCTGCCGCGTGAGCGCAAGCGCCGACAGGAAGCCAGCATCCCCCCCGGTCGGCACAAGAGCAGTCGTTGGCGTGCGCGCCTGGATGCTCTCGAGGATCGCCTTGCGGTCCGCGTCGAGCTTAGGCGCCGGGCGGCGTGTCGAGGGGTCATCAAAGCTCGACAGTTTGATCGGATTGCCAGCCATCATCAACGTGCCCATCTCGGGGTCGTCCGCTGTCACCACCATGTTGCGCGAGCGCACATGGGCGTCGGCTAACACCTTATCGACGGTGTTGATCGGCCCGCACGGCACACCGGCTGCGTCCAACGCCTCAAGCCACTCAGCGATCGTCTTCTTTCCGAGCGCAGAATCGATTTCGGCAAACAACGGCTGCCAGTTGTCTGTCCGCAAAGCGTTGGTTTTGAAACGCTTATCGGTCAGCAATTTCTGCAGCCCGAGCGTTTCACACATCTTGGCAAACAGCACATCGTTGCCCGCCGCAATCACGACATGACCGTCCTTGGCCTGGAAGGCCGAGAACGGCGTGATCGAGGGATGGCGCGCCCCCAGAGGTCCTGCCACTTCGCCGGTCGCAGCATACCGCGCGATGGCGTTTTCAAGGATCGCGACCTGACAGTCGAGCATGGCGACATCAACTTTAAGCGCTTCGCCCGTGACGTTGCGATGAAGCAGTGCGGCATTGACGCCGATGGCGGTGAACAGGCCAGCCGTGATGTCGCCGATCGAGGTGCCGACCCTGACCGGCGGGCCGTCGAGCGTGCCGGTGACGCTCATCAAGCCCCCCATGGCCTGCACGACCATGTCATAGGCCGCCCGCTTCGAGTAGGGACCGGTGTGGCCAAAGCCAGAGGCTGCGGCATAAATCAGCCGCGGATAGGCTTCGTGCAGCGCGTCGAACCCAAAGCCGAGCTTCTCCATGGTGCCCGGTCGGAAGTTCTCGACCAGCACGTCGGCGCGCTCCAGCAGCTTGCGGAAGATGACTTTGTCCTCTTCCTTCTTCAGGTCGAGAGCGATGCTTTCTTTGCCCCGGTTAAGCGACGAGAAATACGCCGACTTGCCTTTGAGGAACGGCCCGAAGGCGCGACTGTCATCACCCGTGCCTGGTTGCTCGATTTTGATCACGCGCGCACCGAGATCGGCAAGCACCATCGTGCAATAGGGGCCCGCGAGCACCCGCGTCAGATCGACGACCGTTATGCCCGACAACGGCCCGCGCGGCCGCTCGACGGCGGCTGGCTCCACCCCCGCCGTCGCTCCAGCCGCCGCACTCTTGCCGGTCTTGGCTGCTGCTTTTGCCATGGGTATCCACCTGTCAGGATCGCTCTCAAAGACGTGCGCAACGCGCGCGGTTCAAACCGACTTACCGGCTATCGGTGCCAAGATAGGCATCTGGAAGCGTTGCAAGAAATTCCAAGAACCGGTCGCCTTGAATGGTGATGTGGGCCCGGATCGCATCGGCTGCCGCAACTCCATCCTCAGCAACAATAGACTCGGCAATCGCGCGATGCTCGGCGTGTGATGTCGCAAGCCGCCCGCGCTGCCTCAGTTGTAGTCGCCGGTAGGGCGCACCCCGCAAGAACAGTTGCCGCGCCTGCTCACTCACATAGGCGTTGTGCGCGCCAGCATAGATCGCGGCATGGAACGAGCGGTTGTGCTCAAAATAGGTATCCCAATCGCGCGAGGCGACGCTGTCTGTTGCCATCTCCAGCAGCGCCATCAGGTCGCAACGCTCGCGCGCCGTCATGCGGCTCGCAGCCCACTTGGCCGCGATCGCCTCAACTTCGGCGGTGAACGCAAGACATTCGAGCATGGAGCGCGGCGAGAGTTTGGTAACAAAAGCCCCAGCACGCGGGCGGATTTCGACCAGCCCGCTTGCAGCGAGCTGAGCCAGGGCTTCGCGGAGCGGCGTGCGCGACAGGCCGTAGCGTTCGGAGAGTTGCACTTCGTCAAGGCGCGTGCCTGGCGGAAGAATGCCAGCGACGATCTCCTCCTCGAGCCGCCGCACAACGCCCGATTTGAGCGTGGGTGGTGGCCCAGGCGCGACCAGCGGCAGATCAATCGATGCGTGGCTTCCCTGCGACATAGTTCCGGGTATGCAGCATATCCTTTCGTGCATGCAACATGATTTTTCTTGCATACACGATAAACCGGCACTAAACGGCAGGCGTGGTGAGAGCGGGCCATGAGAGCCCTGCCGCCCCAAAAGGAAACGTCGGCCGTCCCTCGTGTGATGGCCTGCAAATCAGGAGCTTCATGATGACGCTGTCACTTTCGCGCCGTTCGCTGTTGGCTGTTGGCGGTGCCGCTGGAGCGAGCCTTGCCCTTCCCCGCATCGGCTTTGCACAAACTGCCGCCCGCACGCTGAAAATCTCCCACCAATTCCCAGGTGGCACGATCGAACAGGGCGACTTCCGCGACCGTCTCGTGCGGATCTTTGCCCAGAAGGTCGAAGAGAAGACAAAAGGCGCGCTGAAATTCGAAATCTACGCCAATTCGTCGTTGATGAAGACAAACGCGCAGTATTCCGCACTGCGCAAGGGCGCTCTCGACATGTCGCTGTATCCGCTGGCCTATTCGGGCGGCGAGGTTCACCCCAATAACCTCGGCCTCATGCCCTGCCTCGTAACGAACTACGAGACAGCGGCCAAGTGGAAGTCGAGCAAAATTGGCGAAGCGCTGAATAAGATCAACGAGGAAAAAGGCGTCAAAATCGTCTCGTGGGTTTGGCAGGCAGGCGGCATCGCCTCGCGCGGCAAGTCCATCACCAATCCAGAAGACGTCAAGGGCGTGAAGATCCGTGGCGGCAGCCGCGAGATGGACCTGATGTTCACAGCCGCTGGCGGCGCCGTTTCGACCATGCCGTCGAACGAAATCTACATCGGCATGCAAACCGGCTCGCTCGATGCAGCCGTCACCTCCTCGACGAGCTTGATCTCGTTCCGGCTCGAAGAATTGTCGAAATCGCTGACGGCCAACAAGGGCCGCTCGTTCTGGTTCATGCTCGAGCCCGTCTTGATGTCGAAATCGATCTTCGACAGCCTTCCTGCCGATCAGCAGAAAGCCATCCTCGACGTCGGCGCTGAAATGGAAGTCTGGGGCCAGGCCGAAGCCAAAAAGGACGATGAAACCGTTGCCAAGGTTTATGGAGCCAAGGGCTGCGAAGTCGTCTCCCTGTCGGATGCCAACCTCGCCAACTGGCGCAAGGTCGCCGAAGCCAGTGCCTGGACCGACTACGCCGCCAAATCGACCGAAGCTGCCGAACTGCTCGCGCTTGCCAAGGCCCTCGGTTAATGGCTGGCGGTCTGCAACACGACGCCATCCTGGCGGGCCCTGAGACGCGTGATCGCGCGTCTCAGGGGACTGCCTC
>JBBRKD010000190.1:0-4841 GCA_038218255.1 Hyphomicrobiales bacterium
TCAGCGATCCCAGTTGACGGAAGTTCTTGACCTGGTCGAGCGTCATCTCGGCATTGCCGGTGAGGTACAGCAGCGCATACAGCAGCATCGAGCCGTGCCCGGCCGACAGCACAAAGCGGTCACGGTTGACCCAGTCCGGGGCGGCCGGATCAAACGACAGGCTTTCCGAAAACAGGACGGTCGCAACATCCGCCATGCCCATCGGCATGCCGGGATGGCCTGACTTTGCCGCTTCCACCGCGTCCATGGTGAGCACGCGGATTGCGCTTGCCATCTCGCGGTAACCGACCTTGCCCACCGCCACCTGATCCACGCTCGCCATGCCCGATTGTCCTTGCCGCTCCGCCCCCACTGGGGTGGCTCAAAAAATAAGGGGCACATGTAGCGGCGGCAGGCGGCAGCGTCCAGCCGTGCCTGAAACGCATTTGGGCGCTGGTGGTGACCACCAGCGCCCAAACCTCGGCCAGACGTCTGTGGGGTTAGTGCTTGGGCGGCATCAGAACGGTGTCGATCACGTGGATCAGACCATTATCGGCCTTCACATCGGCAGCCGTCACCTTCGCGTTGTTGATGGTAACGCCTGATTTGCCAGCCTTGGTGGTGACAGACTTCCCATTGAGCGTCTTCACGTGCGTGCTCTTTTTAGGGATGTCCTTGGCGGGGATGACCTTGCCGACGACGTGGTATGTCAAGAGGCTCGCGAGCTTCGCCTTGTTCTCAGGCTTGAGCAGCCCTTCGACCGTACCCTTCGGCAGTTTGGCAAAGGCTGCATCCGTCGGTGCAAACACCGTGAACGGCCCGCCTTTGTCCAGTGTTTCAGCAAGGCCAGCAGCTTTGGCGGCCGCCAGCAGCGTGCCGAATGTGCCAGCCTTAGCAGCGACGCCGACGATCGATTGCGCAGACGCAAGCCCGGCACTTGCGAGCGTGAGGACTGCGGCCATCCCGGTCACCCGAGCGGCGATGAAAAAGGATCTCATGTTTGTCTCCTGACTTGTGCGCGAGGCACACAAGACAGACGCGTGAGATATGCCGACGGATCGGTTTTGGGCCAAGTTCAGGCGATTACAAATTCGCAAGCTGTGTCAGCGTGTCCACCTTCACCCGCCAAATTTCACCCAGTAGCTTCCCGCTCGCGCTTGGCGCTCTTAACCGGCGGCGTCGGCTCTGCCGCGAGGGCCTCGGCCGCATCTTCGGCGAACAGTTTTTCAAGCCGTGCGGGGTCGGTTCGCGCACGTTCCTGCAGCTTCTCGATATCGGAATAATGTTTGTAGTCTTCGATCAAACGGCGTTCGTCGTGGGTGCGGAAGGTCTTGATCGTGCGCCCGGCTTCTTTCTCAGTCAGTCCCACGCCACGCAGCACCTGGCGCGTCATCGACAATGCGCTGTGAAACGTTTCCCGCTCGACGAGCGTGATACCAAGGTCGAGCAAGCGGTGGGCGTGCGTGCGGTTGCGGGCTCGCGCGTAGATCGGAAGTTGTGGATAGTTTTCGCGCACGATCTGTGCTGTCCGCATCGAGGCTTCGATATCGTCGATCGCGAGCACAAACGCCCGCGCCTTGCCGGCTTGAGCAGCTTCGAGAATGTCGATCCGGCTCGCGTCGCCAAAAAAGGCCTGAGAGCCAAACTTCTTCACGAATTCAACCTGTTCAGACGAGATATCGAGCGCCGTGAACGGGATCTTTTTCGCTCTCAGCACGCGCGCCACCACCTGCCCGACGCGACCAAAGCCCGCGATGATCACATGGCCATCGTTTTCGGGCAGAGCCTCGTAGAGCGGCGCGGCCTTGGCAAGCCGCGTTGTCAGCCAGCGGTCGACGATCAGCAACGGCGGTGTCGCCACCATCGACAGCGTCACGACGACGTTCAGCAACTCGGCCTGATTGCGCGCCAGAACGCCCGCCGTGACCCCGACCGCCAACAATAGGAACGCAAATTCGCCGCCCTGACTCAACGAGAGCCCAAGCCGCCGTGCAGGCCCAGGCGCCAGCTCCTCGCGATAAATGCCGAGCAGGGTCAACACGAGCGTTTTCAACGCAACAAGACCTAGCACAAGGCCGAAAACGACAAAGGGATACTCGATGATCAGGGCCAGATTGAGCGACATGCCAATGGCTGTAAAGAACAGCCCCAGCAGCAAGCCCTGGAATGGCTGGATGTCGGCTTCAAGCTCATGTCGATAGGTACTCTCGGCCAGCAGCGCTCCGGCGAGAAACGCGCCCAGCGACGCCGATAAACCGGCCGCCTGCATCACGAGCGTGACGACCACGACGAGCAGGAGAGCTGCAGCCGTCATCGCTTCCTTGACTTTGGCCCGCGCGACGAGCCGCAAGATTGGATCGAGTGCGAAACGGCCAACCACGATCACGCAGCCGATAACCGCCAGCGCTTTTACGGCCGCGAGCAGGTCCATGCCGGAAGCTTGCGCGCCAGCCGTAATCGCAAACAGCGGCGCGAGTGCGATCAACGGAATGGCAACGAGATCCTGAAACAGAAGCACGGCGAAGGCGAGCCGACCGTGGCGGGTCGCCAGTTCGCCGTTTTCTTCAAGCACCTGGAGTGCAAACGCAGTGGACGACAGGGCAAGGACAAGCCCAACGAACAGCGCCGCCAGTGGCACCAGGCCGAGCAACATGGCAACGACCGCTAGCACGGCCGCCGTCACGCCCACCTGCGCGCCGCCAAGCCCAAAAATCGACGACCGCATCGCCCAAAGCCGCTTGGGCTTCAATTCCAGGCCAATCAAGAAGAGGAGCAACACCACACCGAATTCGGCCAGATGGAGCAGTTCCTTGGCTTCGGTCACAGAAAACACGCGCTGCGCACCGAATGGACCCAGGATAACCCCGGCCGCCAGATATCCAAGCACCGTGCCCATTCCGCACCATTTGGCGAGCGGCGCGGCAATCGCGAGTGCGGCCAGGAGAACAGCGATTTCGGTCAAAGTCACATCGATCACGGATTCAGTCCTCGGTGGCTGCCCTGCGCAGCTTTTTGTGGCACGCTATCGGCAATGACGGCTGCCTCCAAGCCGCTTTCCCGCCGCCAGTCGTCGCGCAGCCAGTCAGCGTGTCGAAGCTCATGCTGACAAACCCTGTTCGTATCAGCTATGATCGACCCATGATCGAGGCGCGCGTCATGCCGCGTCCGCAGCTCCAATGAGTTTCAACGCCCATGGCTGATCTTCTCCAGCAGGTGGCTGTCCACCGGGACGTCGACGCGTTCCGACAGCTTTTTCAAACCTACGCGCCGCGCGTCAAATCCTACATGATGCGACAAGGAGCCGACCCTAATACCGCCGAAGAACTGGCCCAAGAGACGCTTCTCACCGTTTGGAGAAAAGCAGCGTTATATTCGGGGGAAAAAGGCAGCGCCACGACGTGGATCTTCACGATCGCCCGAAATCTACGGATTGACCGCCTGCGTAAGGAATTTCCATGGCAGGAACTCCCAGAAGGTCATGACGAAACCGCCTCCAGCGATATCCTGCCGGATGAAGCGGTGTCGGAAGCAGAACGGGCCAATAAGGTGCAGACGGCGCTCGCAAGTCTGCCGGAAGACCAGCACGTCGTCGTCTCATTGTCATACATTGAGGGCCTATCCCACAGCGAGATTGCTGAACGGCTGAACCTGCCGCTCGGCACCGTGAAATCAAGAATGCGGTTAGCGTACCAAAAAATCCGCGAAGCCGTCGAGGACCTGAAATAAAATGACGATTATTCACCACGCTGACGATGCCACATTGATGGGCTACGCCGCCGGCACGCTTTCCGAAGCATTGTCATCCGTCGTTGCATCCCACGTCACGGTTTGCCCGCGTTGCCGCGCCGAAGTTGCCCGCATGGAGCGCATCGGCGCCGTCATGATGGCAGCGCTTCCAGGCGCCGCACTATTGGCTCCGCCCCCGCGCACCCCAGACCGCGACACGGTCATGACCGACGAAGGCGATCATGTGCTGGCAGCGATCGACCGCGGCGGCGACATCCCCGCGCCGCTCTCGCGCCTCGTCGGCAGCGATTTGTCGAGCGTGCAATGGAAGCGCCTCGGCTTTGGCGTGTGGCATGTGCCGCTTGCCCTGTCGCCAGGTGCCCCAGGTGATCTGCGGTTGATCAAGGTCGCACCGGGCCAAGCGATGCCGGAACATGGCCACGGCGGATCCGAACTGTCGCTGATTTTGGCTGGCAGCTACACCGACAAAATAGGTCGCTTTGGGGTTGGTGACGTCGCCGATCTGGACGATGAGGTCGAGCACAAACCTGTGGCCGACCGCGTCACCGGTTGCATTTGCGTCATCGCGAGCGAACAGAAGGCCCAATTTAAAGGGCTGTTCGCGCGCATTGTGCAGCCCTTCGTTGGTCTGTGAGCCGCACGGTGGTCGCGACCTACACGCTGCCCGCCTCATGGAAAGTTATCTGGATCACAGGGGCGAGCACCGGCATCGGCCGCGAGATCGCGCTGAGCCTCGCAGCAAGCGGCGCGAAGGTTGCCTGCTCGGCCCGCAGCGCCGATAAACTCGCCGAATTGGAAGCGGCGTCGTCGAATATCAAAGCCTATCCTCTCGATGTGACCGATCTGGCGGCAACCCGCGCGGTTGCCGATGCCATTGCCCGCGATCTCGGCCCAGTCGACGTGGCAATCCTCAACGCAGGCGTCTGGCATCAGATGGACGCCACGACCTATGACCCGGTCGCAGTGACCGACGCCATGGCTGTGAACTACACCGGCGTGACCAATGCACTGGCGCCGCTGCTACCGCCCATGATGGCGCGCAAGTCAGGACATATCGCCATTATGGCCTCAGTCGCTGGCTATCGCGGGCTCCCGGTCGCCATTGCCTACGCGCC
>JBBRKD010000191.1:0-4804 GCA_038218255.1 Hyphomicrobiales bacterium
CCATCCTCAATCGAGACGATTTCCGTGCCTTCCAGCTCGTACTCGTCGTTCTCGCTCTCACCCAGGCGGATCACGCAGCCTTTGGGGCAAACGGCATCCATGGTGTCGGCGGGCTTGAGGATTTTCTCTTGTTTGCTGTCACCTTCGATAATGGTCAGCTTGTGGTCCTTGTCGTCTCTATTGGTCACGGAGACGGCCAAAGCCTTCCCGCTAAAACCCAACAACATCAGGGCTATCAGACCAAACCGAAGGCGCATGCAAACTCTCCCTACCTTGAGCGGTAAGTGATTACTTCTTCTTGGCAGCGGGTTTTTTTGCGGCAGCCTTGGCAGGCGCCTTTGCAGCAGCCTTCACGGGAGCCTTTGCAGCGGCCTTGGCTGGAGCTTTGGCGGCGGGCTTCTTGGCGGGAGCTTTCATGATCGTGGTCCTATACGTTGATCGCCGTTGGAGCTTTGAGCGCCTCGGGCGTTGAGGGTTGAACTCGCACGTTGGCCGACTCGACGTCGGTTGCACAAACTATGTTCCCAAAACAACAACGCTCACAAACGGATTTTTCCGGTGACCCCTATCGGATTTTCCGATAGGTCGACCGTCAGGCGTAACCCTCGCCAGTCTGCCGTTGTCTTTTCGAGTGTCGCGTCATGGATGTCACTCTCGCCCGCACGTTCCTCATGGTCGCCGAAACGGGGTCGTTCATTGACGCCGGGCGACGGATGAACATCACGCAGTCAACCGTCTCGGCCCGCATCAAGGGCCTGGAAGATCTGCTCGGCCGACCGCTGTTTGAGCGCTCGAGGCTCGGTGCGGAATTGACGCCTGCGGGTGAGCAGTTCCGCAAGCACGCGCTGGCACTTGTCAGGCTGTGGCGGCACGCACAGCTCGAAGTTGGTCTGTCGGGACAGCATCGCGATCACCTCTCGGTCGGTGCGCCGAACGTGCTGTGGGACGGGTTCATGTTGCGCTGGGTGTCATGGTTGCGGACCAACATTCCCGACATCGCTGTGTCGGCGACCGGCGGACTGTCGGCAAACCACACGCAGCGCCTCGTCGAGGGCACGCTCGATCTTGCTGTTCTCTACCGGCCCGTTCAGTTGCCAGGCTTTACGATCGAACATCTGTTCGATGAGGAGTATGTGCTGGTGTCGAGCGCCAAGGCCCAATCGCGGCGCGGGCAGGACTATGTGTTCATCGACTGGGGTATCGATTTCCAGCAGGACCATGCGGCGGCCTACCCTGAGCGCACCAGCCCCGCGCTCAACCTCGATCTCGGCGGCATGGCGCTCGACTATCTGCTTGCCAACGAAGCGACCGCCTATTTTCCAAGGCGGATGGTTAAATCGCATCTCTCGCGCGGCAGGCTGCGCGAACCTAAACGGGCGCGCCGCTTCGTCTACCCTGTCTATATGATTTTTCCTGAAGCACGCGACGAGGACGCCTATGCCCCCATCCTCGATGCCCTGCGGCGCGAGGCCCAGCGACTTAAGTGACACCATCTTAAGTCGGCCGCGCAGGCCCCGGCTGACGCAGCAGGCGGAAGGCCGCGTTGACCTGTTTGGCGCGGCCTTCAAGGTAGGCGGTCACTTCGGGCGGGAGCGTCACGGAGGAATAGACGTCTGGGTGATAGAGCTTGGCGAGCCGATGGTAGGCTGACTTGATGTCGTCTTGCGAGGCACCGCGCGCGAGGCCCAGCGCGCGCAGGGGATCAAACGTCGACGCGTCGCTTGCGTCTGCGCGGAGCGGCTGGGTCCTGACCGTCGGAATGACCTTCAGGCCTTTGATCGTGTCCTTGGGGATAAACTGCCCCTCACCGTCAAACGGTTGCACAAAGAAGAAGGTGTCCGACGCTTCGAGCAACTTGTGGAGCATGCGCGACGGTGGCAGTGCCGCGCGGCCGGTGACGACGCTGCCGTCGGCCAGTTGCAATTCGACGGCGACCGTATGGGCCGTCGCGTTGTCGACGGGATTGCGTTCGAACATGGCCGTCTCATTCCCACAGCGTGCCGGGCCTGCAGCGTGCCAGGCAATGAGCGCACGGCATATCCTGCACGGGCAGTCACCAAGGCTTCGTTAACGGCCTTATTGCCAGCCAACGGGAAGTACGGCTGGGACCGCCCGACCGCTCGGTGGGATGGCGCGGCGTCAAGATGAACGGCGTCTAACCACTGGGTTCAGCGAGAATTCAGCGCAGGCTTTCTAACGTCAGCTCATCACCCACGATGGATCGGCATAAGGCCGACCTCACACAAGGAGCCCGACGATGACTGCCCAGATGACGCGCTCGACCCTCTTGTCTGCTGCGATGCTTGCAGCCGTCGCTGCCATGACGCTCGCAGGTCCAGCCGACGCCAAGTCCGCGACGCAGATCCGGCAGGAGGCGATTGATGCGCGCGAAGGCCGCCAGGCTGATGCCATCGCTGAAGGCCGCCAGAATGGCAGCCTGACCTGGTGGGAAAAGAACCGCCTGGTTCGCGAACAGCGCCGCGTCCAGAAGCTCGAAGCCCAGGCGCTGAGCGATGGCAAAATCACGAAAGGCGAATACCTCGCGATCAAGGGTACGCAAAACGATGCGGGTCGCCATATCACGGAAGAAAAGCACAATCAGGCCGTGCGTGGCTGGTGGTGGCGGACGTTCGTGCGCTGAACGGCTTTAACGCGCTCCGTCAATCACAGTGCGCCGACCAACGTGCAAAAAGGCTGTCCCTCCCGGGCAGCCTTTTTTTCTTGAACGAGGCGGCAAGCGATGAACGGCAAGTGAGCACGCCATTCAGATCGAGTTCAAGGCGGGTTTGGTAATTTGATCTCAAGGCTGGACGAGATCACTTCCACCACAAGCGCCCAACCTTTGTACCCTCTTCATGTCTCAACGGAGCCCCCCGATGATCTACACGCGCAATCTCGCTGCCGCTTTTGTCGTGGCAGCATCCACCCTGATCGCTGCACCCGCGTTCGCAGATATCGGCAACGTCAACGCCGAATTTCGATCGCAAAACGAGCGCATCGCGCGCGGTGTCCGCAATGGGTCGCTGACCCGCAACGAAGTCGTGTCCCTGCGGGCCGAACAGGATCGGATCGCCCGATTGATTGAGCGCGCCCGTCGCGATGGCCGCGTCGATCGCTTCGAACTGCGCGAGATCGAGGGCGCTCAGGCCGTCGCGAGCCGCCATATTTATGCTGAAAAGCACGATGCTGACGCCCAGCCCCAGCGCCGGTATGGCTGGTGGCACCGCGCGTACGACGGTGGCCAGCGCCGCTGGTATTAAGGCCAATACGACCACGGGAGCGGGCCGGCTGAAAGGCTGGCCCGTTTCTTTGCGGTCAGCGATCCAGGCGTTGATGGGTGAAGGGGCCTGGCTCGGATTGGCCCATGCGAATGTCCTGATAACGCCACCACCTGCCAATCTTGAGGGCCGCCTCGATGTCCTGGTGGCCGTTGACGCGTTTGGGTGACGGATGGCTGCGCACCCGTTCCAAGATGACGTCGCGCAGAAAATCCGTTCGGACGAGGACGCAGTTGTTGCTCCAGTTGAGATGGCGCGACGAGGTGAGCCAGTTGCCGCGCGGGGATCGCTTGATGAGCGTCGGATGGCGGGCGGCGGGGTCTTCTTCGGAATACAACGCGCAGGCACGCAGGCTCGGCTTGCGGCAGTCCTCATAGAGCCGCACCAGCGGATGAATGGGCGTCTTGCAAGCGGTCGGCTGTGCGTCGATTGGGCATGTTACTCGAAAGCGGGCTTCGTAGCGCGCGCGTCGGTTGAAGGCATCTCCGGGCTGCCTGCGCGAGCGCATCTGGAACACGGGGCAATCGAATTCGACCATGTCGGTAAGCGCGGAGCTGAGCATGGTGGCGAACCCCGTGCCGTCAGTTACGAGGGGGCAATCGTTTTCAACCGACAGCAGATAGCGGGTGCGGGTTTGCCGTGCGTTGCCGTCGACGGCGCCGAAAATACCAATGTTGTCTGGCGTTCCTGTCGCGGACAGGCCGTAGCGTGCGGCTAGCTCGCGGTCGCAAGCGCTGATCGCATTGAAATGGATGTGAGCTGCGCCAAACATTTCCAAGATGCCAGCTTGCGCATAGCTCGAGAGCGTATGGGCGAGCGTGCCAGGGGCCTGCCAACTGGTCAGGCCCAGCGTGACGTCGGGAAAGCGAGGTCGGGTCCCCGGCGCCATGGTTCAGCCCACCCGCAGCAGGCGCCAGAGGATCACGGCTGCGAGCAGACCAAGCCCGGTCCAGAGCGCATATTGCAGCGTGCGGCGGACGGTCTTGCGGATCTTGAACTGGCCGCGGCTTGCCTGAAAATGCTCGATCGTTGGATCGTTGCCGGGGGCGTCGAAGATTTTGTAATAGTCGGGTGGGAGGACGGTGATCGAGACGCCGGCCATATCGCCAAAGGCCATGTAGACGAGGTCTTCATCGACGGTCGCGACGGTCGCTTTGGCTTCGCCAGCTTTCCACAACGCGGCAAACTTGCGACCGCCCGGCGTATTGCGCACGGCCACCGTGCCAGCCGAAATGCGCAGATACCATTTGCCGTTGGCTTTGGTCGGATGGAACAGCATCGTGACGTCGGATGTCATGTTTGCAAAGGCTGCGAGCGGCTTGCGCACAACCGCGTCGGCGTCGAGATAGACGATGTCGGTGCCGGTGAACTTGTGGAGGCAATAGTCGACGAACACCGGCTTTAGGCGCGTGTTGGCTTCCCAGCCGCCGCGCGGCTCGTAGCGCTTGAGAAAGTGGTTGATCTTGTGCGCTTCGAGCGATGCCTTGAGCGAGGAAATCTGTGGCAGATAGTTGGGCGTGTAGAAT
>JBBRKD010000192.1:0-4803 GCA_038218255.1 Hyphomicrobiales bacterium
TCGGCGGGCCGAGCGGCGGGCGGAGCGGCGGATGGAATAGCGGCTGGTGGCGTGCTGACGGGGGCGACTGCGTGAGGGGCGACGGGAACGGGAGCAACGGCGACGGGAGCCACGTTGAGTAGCGGGATAAACGCCGGCGACGCCACAACCAATGCACGATCAACTTCGGGGGCTTCAGAGGCTTGGACGTGCCGAACTGGCATGGCTGCGACGATCACGGGCGCTGAGGCCACCGGCATTGGGGCAGCGCCGATCGGTGCTGCATCTGGCGGCGCGGCAACAGGTGACCCGTTGACGGGCGGGATCGAGACGGGCGGGATCGAGACGGGCGGGATCGCGACCGGCATATGCGTGGGAAGCATCGGGAGCGGCGCAGGCGCGGGTGGCTGGACCACCGTCGACTGCGGTCGCATGGCGGCAATCACGATCGGCTCTGGCCGAGGTGATTCGTGTCGGGGCTGACCAAGTAACCCGTCTGCGGACTGCGACGCAGGGGCGGGCCCACCTCGGCTCGGGGCGACGAGTGGGGTCGATGTCCGCGCAGGCAACGCAAGGGCGGGCACACTCGCGGGCGACGGTGCGGCCGACGGCGCGGCTTGAACCTCGGGTGCAGGCGGGGGCGACACGCCCGTGAGCACAGATGCGGGGACCGGGGTGGGTTCAAACAGGCGGGGACGCGGCGTGGGTATCGCGAGCGTGGGTACAGGCAGTGCTGCGACCGATGGCGCGGGCGGAGACGTTAGCGGCGGCGAGGGCAGGGATTGGGGCGCCGGAGCAAGCTTCTCAGTCCACATTTGGACGGACGAGGGAAGCGGCAAGGTTGGACCATCGGCCAGCAGGTCGCCCAGGTCGTCATCGATCGTGGCCCGCACGGGAACGGGACGCGGCGGCGCTTCGGATTTGGGTGCGACAAACTTCATTCCGTCTCTCATGCCGTCGACACGTGCGCCGGTTCCAAACACATCCTCAAGCCTAGCGGTCAGACTGTTGGAGAGATCAGGTGCGCCGTTGGCGTGGCTTCGAGAGCCGTGCGGCAGCGCGGGAACGGGCAAAGAGACCCCTGGCTCTTCGGCGATGAGCTTGCGGATCGAGACCAAGATGTCTTCCATGCTGGGCTCAGCGGCAGCGTCCGGTCGGTTCATGCGTCGGCCCTGTTCGTCGGAGTGCGCGTGATACGCCTTGCAGTTAGCGGGTCACGTGTTGTGACTTACGACCTGTGTTTAGCGATCTGTGCGCCGAAGATGAAGGTCGAATCGCATAATCCACAGGCCGTCATGCATAGGGGCCTAAGGCGGCGAGTCTATGGCACAGTACTGGGGCACAGTACTGGGGCACAGTACTGGCAAAGCCGCCTCGAATGACGGCAGCCGCTCATGAAACGGGTCGTTCAGGTTGCAGAGAGACAGGACCGCCAGATGGGACAGCCAAAAGCGATAGCCATGCGCGACGTGTGAGAGCTGATGCGCATCATGCGTGACGAACACAGTCAGCGGGTGCGGCTGCTAAAAAAAGCAGAAAAAACGCAAGGTCGGACAGTGCGCCGCCGATAGCCCAGATTGTGGACGCCTACTTCATGGAGTCGTGCGAGGCGCCGTGGGTTTCCCACAGATCAAGGCGCTCGCGGTGACCGTCACCGTGGGTAATGCTCACGCCCCACCACTTGCGACGAACATCGAAATAATGCTCTTCGGGATCGTAAACCTGAGGCGCTGCCGCCAACTCCTGGATGTTGAGACGCCCGATGGCCTGCAATACCGTGTAGTCGTTGACGATGGTGTTGCGCCGGGTCACCACCAGATTGACCTGGGCGGCAAGAAAGGTCTGCTCTGCGGTCAAAACCTCAATCTTCGTGCGCTGGCCAACCTTCTCCTCTTCGCGGACACCTGCGAGCGCAATCCGATTGGCTTCCACGGAGGCAACGTCGGACACGAGCTGGGCACGGGCCGCCTGATATTGCGACCAAGCGGCGATGGCTGAAGCCTGTGCCTCAGTTTTGGCGCGCTGGATTTCCTGGAGGGCTGCCAGTTGCGTGTGCTTGGCTTGGCGTACGCGAGAGTAAACCGTGCCTTGCTCATATATCGGCACCGAAAGCAGACCCGTCACCGTGGCCGACCGCGATTCGTCAATCGTCCGGGCGGAGTCGAAGGTATCCGTATACGAACCCTGCACACTCAATGTGGGCAGCAATTCACCGCGGATCAAGTCGACGTTGAAGCGAGCGGCCTGCTCGATGTAGAGGGCCGAGACGACGGGTGGTGATTCCTGCGTGGCGACGCCCACGGCTTCATCGAGTGTCTTGGGTAGCAGGCGGCCAAGTCCCTTGGGTTCAACGAGCGTCGAGGGCGGGCGACCAACAAAGCGTTCGTACGTTGCGCGGCTGGATTTCAAATTGGCTTTGGCGAGTTCGATCGCAGACACGGCTGCTGACAAGGTCGCTTCAGACTGGGCCACGTCGGTCCGGGTGACTTCGCCGACACGGAACTGATCCTGCGTCGAGCGCAACGTATCGGCAAGAACGCGCCGATTGTTCTCTCGCAGCTTCAAGATCGCCTGATCGCGCACGACGTCCATAAAGGCGGTTACGGCGCCAATCAGCACGACCTGTTCTGTGGACCGCAGCGTTTCGCGGCCAGCGCGGACGTTGGCTTCGGCGACGTTGACACCGTTGATCGAGCGGAAGCCGCGAAAGATAGGTTGGGTGATCGTGACGCCCACGCTCTTGGGATGAAACGTGCCGTTGCCGAGTGTGGCCGGGCTTGTCTGCGTATTCTGATATCCGAGCGATCCCGTTCCTGTAATCAACGGCCTGAATTGCCCGTTCGCCTGCGATACGCCCTCGTCGGTGGCACGCAAACGTGCACGCTCGGCATCGAGCTGCGGGTTTGAGGCATATGTTGAAGCGAGCGCATCACGCAATGTCTCAGCTTGAGCGGTGCCGCCGCAGAGCACGACCAAAGCTGCAGCTAATGCTGCGGCGCTTGCCAGCACCGAAGGAACACCATGGGTGATCGGCTGCGTTGTGGGTGCGAAGAAATTAGGAAGCGTTCGTGCCATCGGTGCAAGGTCCTGATCAGCGTAACGCAATAAGCCGCGTCGTTTGCGCCGGTCTATCGGTCAGCCTCAGCATGTGGACCGATTCTTAAGGGTTGTCCTGCGGGGGTCAACACAGCCTGGGCGTATGGTCGGAACCCGTGTCGAAATACCCACACTCATTTGGTCGGCGACCTTGACGTCTGCCTGAGTGGCATCCGCGTCAAAACGAGAAAGCTGCGACCTGTTCGAACCCTGGCAGAACGTCAGCGTGAATTTCAAAGGCGGACGTTGTTCCGACATGGGTGCCGACGCGACGCCACAACGTTGCATGGCCGACGATTCCATCGCGTTGGACCGCAACCAGCCGACCGCCGGTTGCAAGTTGGGCGAGCAAAATCTCAGGTGATGCAAATAGAGCGCCTTCAACGACAATGACATTGTAGGGCGCGGCAGCGGCATGGCCGACGCTCAGTGGGCCTTCGACGATTGAAACCTTGGGCTCGCCTGCGAGCGCTGCGCGGGCAGCGCTTGCGAGTTCGGGATCGCTTTCGAGTGCTGTGACCTGCGCCGCAAGCCGGGCCAGTACCGTTGCGGAATACCCACGCCCAGCACCCACGTCGAGCACGCGGTCGGTCGCCTCGATGGACGCGAGCTGAATAAGTTTGGCAAAGCCGCGCGGGCTCAGCATGGAACGTCGCATGCGCCCGGGTTGAGCGTGGAGCGCGACGCATTCGTCCATATATGCCAGGCTTGCGAGCGAGGCTGGAACGAAGGTTTCACGCGCGATCTCGCCCATGGCACGCAAAATGCGGCGGTCGGTGACGTCGCTCGGTCGGACTTGGCTCTCGACCATGTTCAGACGCTGGCGGACGGCGTCGCTCATCGGAAACCCTCGTGGCTTGTGCCGGTTGATATGCGTGAGGATGTGACCGATCGCGCGGGGCGGGTCAATGGGACGGGCCGCGCACTGCGCGGCTGCGGCCGCGATTGCCAGCGTGATCGTAGACTGTGATCGCGGCTTGTCATCTGTCGTCGCCGACTGTGATCTTGTCTCGGTCTCATCACCGTGTTAGACGCCGGGCTTCGCAAAAATCTTAACGGGTCATCCGGTAGGGTTTGCGCCGTTGCCCGTCACCGCCGGGCACCGTGACTGGACGGCCTCGTGGCGGAGTGGTGACGCAGTGGATTGCAAATCCACGCACCCCAGTTCGATTCTGGGCGAGGCCTCCAATGACATCGCATCAACGAGTTTCGACGAGCGATCGCGACCAGCCGGACGCGGCGCCGTGAGCCGCTTCAGCGCTTCAGCGACCGGCAGCGATTGGCGGGCTGGAGAGTTCATCCGCCAGAACTTCGGCAACGTGGCGGGCTTCAACTGTGCTTTGCGCGCGCTTGAGCTTGCCAGCCATATTCATGAGGCAACCAAGGTCGCCCGCAAGCAACAAGTCTGGCTGCGTGCGCTCGATATTTGCGGTCTTGCGCTCGACCATGGCGTTTGAGATATCGGGGTATTTGACCGCAAAGGTGCCGCCAAACCCGCAGCAGATTTCGTTCTCCTCCATCTCGACCAGTTCGACGCCTGGAATGCTTGCGAGCAAGCGGCGCGGCTCTGATTTGATGCCGAGTTCGCGCAGACCAGAGCAACTATCGTGATAGGTGACGCGGCCGACGTAGTGCGAGGTGACGGCTGACACGCCGCGCACGTTGGTCAGAAACGAGACGAGTTCATGCACGCGGACGGCGAACGCGCGGGCGGTGCGTTCAGCGTCG
>JBBRKD010000193.1:0-4752 GCA_038218255.1 Hyphomicrobiales bacterium
CTAAACAAGAATCGAGCAGCTCTCTGAGCGCTTGCGGGGCTGACGCGGCAGTCGTATCGCTGACAGGCCAAGTTATGATTAAGTGCCACAGGGTCGGTTGTGGCGAGATGTTGACGATTAAACGGAAGGCAGAGGAGGACGACCATAAACGCCGAGCGAATTTTATCGATGCCGAGTACTGCATCAAATGCCAGAAGCTACTCAACCCTCTTGGGCGGCGACGAGCGACGAGGCGGTATGAAGACCAAGCCGAACTGTTTACGGACCTGCTTGTTTGAAGGAGACCGTTCTGCCGAGACATCTCCAATCAATTCCATGATCCGAGCAGGCGGCAGGGCATCAGTCGGGCTGTCACTTTGTCTTCTTGCGATTCCGAGACCTGCCGTCATCAATAGCCGCTAGAGCGAATGCACTGTAGAGCGTTGTTTTACTGACTCTCAACCTGCCAGCGGCCTCTCGCATACTTAAGCCCATTTCTGTCAAAGCGCGCGCCTTTTCAAGGAGGGCGTGGGTTGCAACCGTTGGTCGACCGCCTTTCCTGCCGCGTGCGGCTGCAGCCCTCAGACCAGCCCGAGTTCGCTCTCTTATTAGATCCCGCTCGAACTGCGCTAAGGCTCCCATCATGTGAAATAGCAGCTGGCCTGCCGAGGTCGAGGTGTCGATGGCCTCTGTCAACGATTGGAAGCCAACCTCACGTTTTCCTAACCCGTCGATGACTTCCACCAGGTGGCGCATCGATCTGCCGAGGCGATCAAGTTTCCAAACAACCAGCGTATCACCACGGCGAACGTAGCTAATCGCTGCCTCGAGCTGCGGTCTGGCCGTGTTGGCACCGGACGCTGTATCTGAGAAGATCTTAACGCATTGGGCGGCATTAAGCGCGTCAGTCTGCAAAGCTGCATCCTGATCGCTAGTGCTGACCCGGGCGTAGCCGACGAGGGCCACTAGCGCACGCGCTTGCCCGATACCTTTCGGATCTTCTCTCGCCGATAGCCGTCCAGCTCGACCCCAACGACCTCGGCCCGGTTCGTGGCTGCAAACAGCGCCTCGAGCAGTGTCATTTTCTTTCCCCCCGAAGCCGTCCGTCGGCCAGAACCAGGGTCTACGAGCGGTGTCGCGAAGCGCAATGGCTGCAGTGCAATGATAGATGCCGCCCGAACCCGAGACTGCATGATATCGCCGAGACCCTTGATGAGGGCGTCTTTAAGATCTTGAGGAACGCCCGGCAGCGGCATTCGCCACACGGCCGGAAAATTGTTGAGCAAGCTTCGACGCTTCGTAGTGATTTCGTCGGCGCTCTCATCGAGGAGCTCACGAGTGAGGATCGCCATGAACCCGTCATCGTCGAGTGTCGCTTCCCAGAAGCTCTTGCCGCCGAGCATCGTCTGAGGACTGTCGGGGGCTGAGAACGCGTCCGCATCGACGCCGGCGATTACGCCCGCAGCGTCGGTGGTCAGCGCGATCAACAGCCGCAACAGCCGCGTTACGGTGACTGCAGGATCGTCCGACGCGCCAAGCGTGCTTATTTCACCGCAGATGTCGATCCGGTCCCAATGGTCAGCAACCAGACTCTGGAACGTCTTACTGCCCGCTGCCTTCCGGGCGACGGGCCGTTTTGAGCTGAGCGGGTTCCAGGAACGCTTCCCATCTATGACGCCGCCCGGCTCAACCTCGATTGACGAGATATCGACGATTCCTTCGACTGGCAGCGGTATCGGATACTGGTCGACCACGGTGCCCGGGCGCAGCTGAACCCGAACATCCGTCATCTCATTGAGGCCGAGGGTTTGAAGGTCATGGATAACCGCCGTCAGCTTTGTCAGGAGCACTCCCGGCGTCAGTAGCTCGCTAAATCTGATCTCCATCACGCGCCCTCGTCACAGCAAGGGGCGCCGGCCTGAGCCGGGTGTTCGAAACCTCGCAGTTCACACCGAAGGCGCCGGCACCTTTAGGCCGAGGCCTTGGACATACGTGGCGGCCACCCGGCCAAGTTTGCACTTGGGCCGACTGTGAACTGTCGCGGGGTTTCGACGCCCCAAGGTCGCGTTCTGCGGCCTCGAGCAGAGACTGACAGACGGCGCCCAGCTAGGCAAATTATTGATGGGGGGCCTTCACGTGGACAGGGATCAAGTGTGATAGCTCTGCAGCAAGGGACCTGATGTCGCTCAGAAGGCTGGTCCGGCGAAATGTCGGATAGTTGCAGCTTACTCTGAGAGCCACTGGGTGGGTGCAGGTCCGAAAGTTGGAGGCTAGGTAGGCGATATCCTATACGGCCCGCCGAACAGATCGCCGAGCGCACGTCTGTAGAATAGCGTCGCCCAGCGCTGGCGGCGGTGAGCAGCGCGGTCGTGCGCCAGGTGACAGCGCTGGCACAAGGCAGCGAGGTTGCGGACGTGATTGTTGGCGGGATCCTGGTCCAGGTGCGCAGTCGCCAGCACGACGAATGTCTGCGGTAACGAGCGCCGTTCGAAGCCGGAAAGGGTCGGCTGGCGCCCAGCCAAACGGGCAGGGCAGGGCACACCCCCATCGCGCCGCCCGCGACCGTCACGCCAGTGCTCGCGCTCAGTGTCCCACCAAGAACCATTGTCGCCGATTGTCACCCACTGGCGGTGTGGACGCTGGCAACGCTCACAGCGACCGCGCGCCCGTTCAAATCGGATCAGAAGCGAAAGCTCGCGCCAGTCTATCGGATAATACCAGCGCTGGCTTGGGCGGATCGGCATGATGATTCTATGAGTCAAGACGGGTTAGAACAAAAGCGGTAAAATGCGGGTTGGCTAGCTTTTCGGTCAGGTGGAAGGCCGACAAGGCTGAGGCTCGAACTTGCGGCCTTCACAATGCCGCAGGCGTTCATGGTAGTCGTCGCTCGCCACCCCGCGACAGGAATAAGAGTGAAATTTTCACGACAGCTTCGCCACCGGTGGCGGTGGCGACGACCAGCGCTCGTGCTCCGCGAATGTGCCTATCGGAAATCCCGCGCCTTCACCTTGAGCGTGTCGATGTGCAGGTCCGGCACATAGATCTCGCGGACCTTGGCCATCCGTGGCGGCGACGTGCGGACATCGCTGCCCGGGCTGCCGTGGTGGAACTCGTCTCCGCGCCCATGCGGTAGCGGGAACGCCGCCTCGCGCTCCCCAAGCTCAGCAAGCTCGCCCGAAAGGTCGTGCAGCCGCCGCACGACGACGTGCACTACCTCGCCCTCGCGCTGCATCGTGCCTTCGACCCCCATCATACTCGCGGTCAGGATCAGCCGGCGTTGCTTCTCGTAGAGGGTGGGCCAGATGACGAGGTTGGCGACCCCGGTCTCGTCCTCGAGCGTGATGAACATGACGCCCTTAGCCGAGCCCGGCTTCTGGCGGACCAGCACCAGCCCGGCGAGCCGCACGAACTTGCCGTCACGCAGGGCGGTGGCGTCCTCGCACGTGGCGATGTTGCGCCGGGTCAGATCGGCCCGCAGGAACGTCACCGGGTGATCGCGCAGCGTCAGCCCGACCTGGCGGTAATCCTCGACGACCTCGCGCCCGGCGGTCATCGCCTTCAGCCGCACGACCTCCTCGTTGATTTCGGGCGGTGGTCGCTCGTCATGGCGGGCGGCAGCGGCGAACAGTGGCAGCGGCTCGTCGCGCAGCGCCTTGATCGCCCAGGACGCGTCGCGCCGGGCAAGCTGGAGTGAGTCCCGGAACGCATCGGCCTCGGCCAGCCTTTCAAGCGCCGAAACCTTAGCGTCGGAACGCCGCCAAACGTCGTCGACATCGGCGAACGGATTATTAGCGCGCGCAATCAGGATGGCGGTGGCATCGCTGTTGTGCAGCCCTCGCGCCATGCGCAGACCCAACCGCACCGCGAACCGTTCATCGTCGAGCGCTTCCAGCGTGCAGTCCCATCGTGAGGCGTTGACGCAGATCGGACGGATCTCGACGCCGTGCTGCTGGGCATCGCGGACGATCTGGGCGGGCGCGTAGAACCCCATCGGCTGGGCGTTGAGTAGCGCCGCGCAGAACACGTCCGGGTGCCAGCACTTGAGCCAGCTGCTGGCGTAGGCGATCAGCGCGAAGCTGGCGGCGTGGCTCTCGGGGAAGCCGTACGACCCGAACCCCTCGAGCTGACTGAAAATCTTGGTGGCGAACTCCTCGGTGTAGCCCTTGGCCTTCATGCCCTCGATCAGCTTGGTCTGGAAGTGCGAGACACCGCCAGTGAACTTGAACGTCGCCATGGCGCGCCGCAGCTGGTCGGCTTCGCCCGGCGTAAACCCGGCGCACTCGATCGCGATCCGCATCGCCTGCTCCTGGAACAACGGCACGCCGAGCGTCTTGCCGAGCACACGTTCGAGCTCGGGCGTCGGATAGTCGACCGGCTCGAGCCCCTCGCGACGCCGCAGATAGGGATGGACCATGTCGCCCTGGATCGGGCCGGGGCGGACGATCGCGACCTCGATGACAAGGTCATAGAACGTGCGGGGCTTAATGCGTGGTAGCATCGCCATCTGGGCGCGGGACTCAATCTGGAAAGTACCGAGCGTGTCCGCCTTACGGATCATCGCGTAGGTGCGCGGGTCCTCGGCGGGGATTATCGCCAAGTCGAGGTCGATGCCCTTGTGGTCGCGCAGCAGGTCGAACCCGCGCCGCATGCACGACAGCATACCGAGCGCGAGCACGTCGACCTTCATGAACTTCAGCGCGTCGATATCGTCCTTGTCCCACTCGACGACCTGGCGGTCGTCCATTGCGGCGGGCTCGATCGGCACCAGTTCGT
>JBBRKD010000194.1:0-4744 GCA_038218255.1 Hyphomicrobiales bacterium
CGCTCGCGGCATCGACGTTGACATGGTATCACACGTCATCAACTACGAATTGCCCAACGTGCCCGAAAGCTACGTTCACCGCATTGGTCGAACGGCGCGTGCGGGAGCCGAAGGGATCGCAATCTCGCTGGTCGATGGGGAAGAGCGCGCTTATCTGCGCGACATTGAACGGCTGACTAAGCAGACCATTCCGGCTGAAGACCGCCGCAATGATCCCAAGCTGATCGCGACCGCAACCCTCGAAGATCGCCCCCATCGCGATCCGCGCGCTGCCCACGGTGGCCGACGTCCAGACGCGCGCACGAATGCTTCGCGCCCCCGTCCCAACGGTGGCAGCGGGCAGGCGCGCGACCGTGCCCCACGCGGTGATGATGCTGCAAGGGGTGACGGTGCCCCTCGCGGTGACCGTGCGCCTGGGCGGGGTGGTTATACATCGGGTGCAGCGGGTGCCGATCGGTCGCGGTCCACTGGCGAAACGCGCAAGCCTTACGATCCGTTGGCTGCCGCACCACGGCCCGTACCCCGTCAACCCGACCGTGCGCCGCTGCGCGCGCCTGAGGGCTCAATGGCCCGTCCGGCGGCCCGTCCGGCCGACCGCGCGCCTGCCCGCCAGGGTGAGCGCGCTGGGAGCCGCGCGCCTGACGCGCGATCGGCTGAACCGACGCGCGGGACACGCTCGCGGTTCGACGAAGCCCGTGACGCACACCAGTCGCGCAGCCCTCGTGCTCCGGCGCGCGACGGTGCAAGGCCGAATTCGCGCCCCCAACCCGGTGGCGGCGGTGGCTTCCAGCGCCGCTCGCGCCCGGATTGAGTGAAACCTGATTGGAAAAAGGGCGGCAGTGATGCCGCCCTTTTTTGTGAGGTTCATCTCTTGCCGGATCGATGACGTAGCGCGGCTCTTGAACTGTCAGGCGCTCGCGCGGACGGTTACTTTCACAGTCTGGGGTGGGCCGGAGGCCGCGCCAGACTTGTCCGTGACCTGGACATCAAAGCTTGCCGTTTCCGCGCTGGCCCCATCGTGCAGGAAGAGGACGCGCCCGCCGATCACATCGGCCTGGGTGAACGATGATTGTGGTCCGTTTGCCCCCGTCAAGGTGATCGCCCCGTGGGTGGCACCCGAAACCGTGAACACAAGGTCGCTTGCCGTGTCATCGGGGTCGACCGCCGTGATATCTTCAGACGTGATGCGGACCGCACGGCCACGGACAACGCTGACCTCGAAGTCGCCCATCAGGCGCGGTGGCACATTGCGTAACGTGGCGGACAGGTCCGCCCCCTGTTCCATGGCCAGTCGACCATAATGAACGTTGCCAGCGACCACACCGGTCGCATGAATCTTGAACAGGCCGTCGACGACCACGTCACCTTGCAGTATGCCGCTGACTTCGGCCGAGCCGGTCTTGGCCTGCCCGTACACGTTGCCGCCGTTGTGCACGATCAACTCGACTGCTTGGACGTCACCCTCGAGATAGCCGTAGACTTCTAGCCGCTTGCAGTTGCGCACTGAGCCCTTGAATGCCGTGTCGCTGCTGATGACTAAAACCCCGTTCGTCGCGTCCATCCATGCCCCCACTGCAGCCGCATCTTGGCGTATGGTCTGTCTATAGCTGTCATCGCGTGTTCTGACCAACGCTGTCGCGTGCGATCTCAGCGATTGCGCTGCGGGTTGCGGCGACCCAGACGCATCGCTATCTAACAGTCAGTTAACCCGCCCAGCCTGAGCGGCTCGTCTCCCCCACGCGGCTGCCGAGCGTTCTACCAGAGACCCGTTTCATGGCAGACTTGCGACTTCAGGGGCTTGATGGGGAAGATCTCGCGATCCTCTCGGCCCACTGTCAGGATTCCATCGTCAAGATCTGCGACATGACGTTTTTGAAGGGGCACAATCGATTTGCGCTTGTCGCCAATCGCGTCCACCGTGAGGTGTCTGCGGGGGCACAACTCAAAGACCAGCCGGAACGTCGGCGCTCCGGACTGCGCTTTGAAGCGGTCAAGCGCGTCCAGGTATCGGGATTTGATCCAGCCCGGCGTGAGGGCGTCCTTGTGCTGCTGGCCATAACGTTTGCGCCGTCTGAGGCCCCTGCGGGGCAGATCACGCTCCAATTTGCCGCTGGGGCGAGCGTGCGGCTCGATGTTGATTATATCGAAGCCGAGCTTAAAGACCTTGGGGGTGTCTGGGCGGGCATCCGTACGCCTGACCACGAAGTGGGCCAGCCAGGTTCACCTTCTGGGATCCCAGACCCCAAACCGGTTAAACGATAAGGAGCGGCCACCCAAGTGGCCGTCAACACGTCATGCCCCAACGCCTCCAGGCGGGCACGCCTGATTTTGAAGCGGCCTTCCGTGCACTCCTTGCGCAAAAACGCGAGGTCTCGCCTGATGTCGAGCGCGCCGTCGCTGACATCATTGCAGACGTGCGCACCCGTGGCGACGCGGCGCTCGTTGCGCTGTCGGCACGGTTTGACGGTGTCGACCTGGCGAAAGTCGGCATCAGAATTACTGACGCTGAAATCGACGCGGCGGTCGCTTTATGTTCACGCGAAACGCTCAACGCTCTCGATTTTGCCCATGCCCGTATCCGCGCCCATCATGTTAGGCAGCGTCCGCGCGACGATCACTACGTCGATGTGGCGGGCGTTGAACTCGGCTCACGCTGGACGGCGGTCGAGTCGGTCGGACTGTATGTCCCCGGCGGTCTTGCGTCGTATCCGAGTTCGGTTCTGATGAATGCGGTGCCAGCGATCGTCGCTGGCGTCCCCCGCATCGCGATGGTCGTTCCAGCACCCCAGGGGCAGATCAATCCCCTCGTGCTGGCGGCTGCAAAGCTTGCTGGCGTTCACGAGATTTACCGGGTCGGCGGTGCGCAGGCGATCGCCGCATTGGCGTATGGCACTCAGACGATCGCTGCCGTCGTCAAAATTGTCGGTCCTGGCAACGCCTATGTGGCGGCGGCGAAACGAGCCGTGTTCGGGCAGGTCGGCATCGACAGTGTTGCTGGCCCGTCTGAAGTGCTGGTGATCGCCGACCGGCACAACAATCCCGACTGGATCGCTGCTGACCTGCTGGCTCAGGCCGAGCACGATCCTGCCGCGCAGTCGATCCTGATGACCGACGATGCCGCATTCGCGGCCGCCGTTGAGGCTGCGGTCGCACGCCAGGTGATCGCGCTGCCGCGCGCGGCGATTGCGGCAAAGTCGTGGGCCGATTTCGGCGCGACGATCATCCTGCGCTCGCTCGATGAGGCGCCAGCCCTTGCCGATCGGATCGCCGCCGAACACCTCCAGATCTGCACGGCTAACCCCGATCAGCTGTCGGGCGCGATCCGGAACGCAGGTGCGATCTTCCTTGGTAGCCACACGCCCGAAGCCATCGGTGATTATGTGTCGGGGTCGAACCACGTGCTGCCAACCGCGCGCAGTGCGCGGTTTTCGTCGGGCCTTGGCACGCTCGATTTCATGAAGCGCACGTCTCTTTTGCGGCTCAATGCCAAAGCGCTGGAAGCCCTAGGCCCCGCTGCCATGACGCTGGCGCGCGCCGAGGGGCTCGAAGCGCATCGCACGTCCATTGCGCTCAGGCTCAAGGCAGATGTGCCACTGGCGGAGCGCAGCGCATGACCGAGCCGACCGAGGCTGGCGGTCAGACCGCCCGCGATCCAAAACATCGCCTGACCGCGATTACACTCGATCAGACGTCGATCCGGCATGGCGGCCACCACATCGAACACGAGCGTGAAGTTGCCATCTTCGACATTCTGGACGGTAACGTGTTCCAAGTGGACGAGCGCGACGACGGGCCATTCACGTTGCGGCTCGGCATCGCCGACGACAAGCTCATCATGACGGTTGGAACCCAAACGCTCCCGGGTGTCATCGTCCACGGGCTGTCGCTGACCCCGTTCAAACGGACGATCCGCGATTATTTCCTCGTTTGCGATAGCTACTACGAGGCGATCCGTTCCGCCCCGCCGGCCAAGATCCAAGCGATCGACGTCAGCCGCCGCGCGTTGCACGACGAAGGCAGCCGCACGCTACAAGATAAGCTCGCGGGCAAGTTCACGCTCGATTTCGACACCGCACGGCGCTTGTTTACTCTGATCACGGCCTTGCACTGGCGGGGCTAAAAAAACCGGAGGGGACTTATCCCCGCTTCCCGCGATGGGCTCACGATGGCGGCCATCTGTTTTCGCCAGTCAGTGAGTTCCCATGGACCTGTCGCCAAATCTAGCCCTGCCTTACCTGTTGCCCGCCCAGGCCCAAAAGCACGTGACCCACAACGAGGCGCTGCGCATGCTCGATGCGCTGACGCAGATGACGGTTGCGAGCCGGGCAGCCACCGCTCCACCGGCATCGCCGACTGACGGCATCCGTTACATCGTCCCGGCAGGTGCCACTGGGGCCTTTGCGGGGGCCGCCAACCGAATCGCAGCCTTCCAGGACGGTGCGTGGGCTTTCTTCACGCCGCGCGAGGGCTGGCTCGTCTGGATCGCCGATGAAGACGTCGCGGTTGCCTACACGGGAACAGCGTGGGTGTTGCTCGTGAGCGCATTTCCCACGCTCGGCATCAATGCGACGGCCGACACATCGAATCGGCTGACGGTCTCATCGGCAGCCACATTGCTGAACAACGCCGGCAGCGGCCACCAGCTGAAAATCAACAAGGCGAACGCGGCTGCGACCGCGAGCCTCCTGTTCCAGTCTGCCTTTTCCGGCCGCGCCGAAATGGGAACGACGGGGGATGATGATTT
>JBBRKD010000195.1:0-4724 GCA_038218255.1 Hyphomicrobiales bacterium
CATCAAGCGCGGCGGCCAGCTTGGCGTCAAAGAAATCGTGTTTGGTATGGCCCACCGGGGTCGCCTCAACGTGCTGGCCCAGGTGATGGGCAAGCCGCACCGCGCGATCTTCAAGGAGTTCAAGGGTGGATCGTCGAAGCCTGACGACGTTGAAGGGTCGGGCGACGTCAAATACCATCTGGGCGTTTCGTCCGACCGGTCGTTTGACGGCATCAACGTCCATCTCTCGCTGACCGCCAATCCCTCGCATCTTGAGATTGTCGACCCCGTCGTGCTCGGTAAGGTCCGCGCCAAGCAGGATCAGCTTGGCTGCAAGCCCGGTGAGCGCACACCTGTGCTGCCACTTCTCATCCACGGTGATGCGGCCTTCGCTGGCCAGGGCGTGGTCGCTGAATGTTTCGGACTCTCGGGTCTGACGGGTCACCGGACCGGCGGCTCGATCCACTTCGTGATCAACAATCAGATCGGGTTCACGACCAATCCGCGCTTCTCGCGCTCGTCGCCCTATTGCTCCGACGTGGCGCTGATGATCGAAGCGCCAATCTTCCACGTCAACGGCGACGATCCCGAAGCGGTCGTCCATGTCGCCAAGATCGCCACCGAATTCCGGATGAAGTTCCAGAAGCCGGTCGTCATCGACATGTTCTGCTATCGCCGCCACGGCCATAACGAAAGCGACGAGCCGCTGTTCACCCAGCCGTTGATGTACAAGAAGATCAAGGCCCACCCGAGCGTCGTCGAGTTATATTCCAAGCGTCTCATTGGCGAAGGCGTCATCACTGCCGAAGAGTATCAGGGCATGCGCGACCAGTTCCGCAGCCAGATGGACGCCGAGTTCAAGGAGAGCGACGCCTTCAAGCCCAACAAGGCCGATTGGCTCGACGGGCGCTGGGCGTCGATGTCGCTTGCCGACGACGACGCCAACCGAGGCGATACGGGTGTCGAGATCGAGCGTTTGAAGCGTATCGGCACGCGCCTGACGACGCTGCCCGGCGATTTCAATGCGCACAAGACGGTCGTGCGACTGATCGACAAGCGGCGGGAGATGGTCGATTCGGAAGCCGGAATCGACTGGTCCATGGCCGAGCATCTGGCGTTCGGCACCCTGGTCAAGGAGGGCATCGCGGTGCGCCTTTCCGGTCAAGATGTCGAGCGCGGTACGTTCTCGCAGCGCCACTCCGTCCTCATCGATCAGGACAGCGAGCGGCGTTATACGCCGTTGAAGCATGTCGCACCCAACCAGGGGCGGTTTGAAGTTATCAACTCGATGTTGTCGGAAGAAGCCGTGCTCGGCTTTGAGTATGGCTATTCACTTGCTGAGCCTATGGCGCTTGTCGCCTGGGAAGCTCAATTTGGCGATTTTGCCAACGGCGCGCAGGTGATCTTCGACCAGTTCTTGTGCTCGGGTGAGCGCAAGTGGTTGCGCATGTCGGGCCTCGTCTGCCTGCTTCCGCATGGCTATGAAGGCCAGGGGCCGGAACACTCATCGGCTCGCCTCGAGCGCTATTTGCAGCTTTCGGCCGAAGATAACTGGCAAGTGGCCTACTGCTCAACGCCTGCGAACTACTTCCACATTCTCCGGCGGCAGATTCACCGCAAATTCCGCAAGCCGCTCATCCTGATGACGCCGAAATCGCTGCTGCGCCACAAGCGCGTCGTGTCGAACTTGGCTGAGATGGGGCCCGGCACCACGTTCCACCGCGTGCTGTGGGACGATGCCCAGTCGCGGCCCGACGCGGTTGTCAAGCTCAAGCCAGACGCCGAGATCAAACGCGTCGTCGTTTGTTCGGGTAAGGTCTATTACGACCTGTATGAGGCCCGCGAAGCTGGGAACATGACCGACGTCTATCTGCTCCGGCTTGAACAGCTGTATCCATTCCCGGCGCGTGCGCTGATCACCGAACTCCAGCGGTTCCCGGACGCGCAGATGGTCTGGTGCCAGGAAGAGCCCAAGAACATGGGCGGCTGGACGTTTGTCGAACCCAACTTCGAGTGGGTGCTCGGCCACATCAGCCACACGACCAAAACCGCAGTGCGCCGGTTCCGCTACGCTGGCCGTGCGGCGGCGGCCTCGACGGCCACGGGTCAGCTGTCCCGGCATCTCCAGGAGCAATCGACCCTCGTCACCGAGGCATTGACGGGCGGCATTTCCTAACACCGGGGCTCGCGCGTGGGCACCCCCGAGCGCGGTCTTCACCACGACATCGACAGCCGTCATTATTACAGCATTTCAGGCGAGACAGGGCAAAGAGACATGGCGACCGAAATCCGCGTGCCGACATTGGGCGAAAGCGTCACCGAGGCGACCGTTGGCCAGTGGTTCAAGAAGATTGGCGACATGGTCAAGGCGGACGAACCGCTCGTCGAGCTTGAAACCGACAAGGTCACCGTTGAGGTGCCTGCGCCCGCGTCGGGCGTGCTGGTTGCGATCAATGTCGAAAAGGGCGTGACGGTCGGCATCGGCGTCGCGCTTGGCTCGATCCGCGAGGGTGCCGCTGCCGCCGCTGTACCGCCCGCCGCTGTACCGCCCGCCGCTGCACCGCCCGCCGCTCAAGCGCCCGTTGCTCAGGCGCCGGTCGTCCAGGCCCCCGTTGTCCAGGCGCCCGTCGTTGCTGCCGCTGTCCCGAACGGTTCGATGCCGCCAAGCCCTGCCGCCCGCAAGGCGCTCGATGAATCAGGCCTTCAGGCGGCCGCTGTGACTGGGTCGGGCAAGCGCGGGCAAGTCTTGAAAGAAGACGTGGCGGCCGCCGTCAGTGCCGGTACGGCTGTCGCTGCGCCCGTGCGTCCGGTTGCGACCGCGCCCCTTCCTGTGCCCACCCAAAATCTGCGGGTTCCCTCAACCGCGAGCGATTCTGATCGCGAGGAGCGCGTGAAGATGAGCCGCCTGCGCCAGACCATCGCGCGCCGGTTGAAGGACGCCCAAAACACCGCCGCCATGCTCACGACGTTCAACGATGTCGACATGAGCGCCGTCATGGCCATGCGCACGCAATACAAGGATCTGTTTGAAAAGCGCCACGGCGTAAAGCTCGGCTTCATGGGCTTCTTCGTCAAAGCCTGCCTTCAAGCCTTGAAGGAAATTCCAGCCGTCAACGCTGAGATCGACGGCGGCGATGTGATCTACAAGAATTATTACCACATCGGCGTCGCCGTCGGCACCGACAAGGGCCTCGTCGTTCCCGTGGTGCGCGAAGCCGACCGGATGACGGTTGCCGAAATCGAGGGTCGCATCGCCGATTTTGGCAAGCGCGCGCGTGACGGCAAGCTCAGCATCGAGGACATGCAGGGCGGCACCTTCACGATCACCAACGGCGGCGTCTACGGCTCGCTCATGTCCACGCCGATCTTGAACGCACCGCAGTCGGGTATTCTTGGCATGCACCGCATCGAGGAGAAGGCCGTCGTTCGTAAAGGTGAGATCGTCATCCGTCCGATGATGAACCTGGCGCTGAGTTACGATCACCGGATCGTTGACGGCAAGGAAGCGGTGACGTTCCTTGTTCGCGTGAAAGAATGCCTGGAAGACCCGCAGCGCTTTATCCTGGAGCTATGATCCATGTCGCGACATGACGAGACCGCGCCTGCCTGGGACGCTGAACGTGCGCGCTGGCTCGTTGGCAAGCATGTGCTCGTCGGCGTGACGCATCTCGCTTCAGACGGCAAAACCGTGGTCGCCAAAGAGCAGTTCCATGGGATGATCATGGCCGCCGTCGAGGATCACGGCATCAGTATTGCGTGCCTTGGCGGCCCCAAGGAGGGTCAAACCATGGTCTTGCCACCGGTCACCGTCCCCTATCTTGACGCCAAGCCCGGTGAGTACCGGCTCCGCGCCACGGGAGAAGTTGTTACCAATCCCGACGTGACTGTGTCGTGGACCGTCACCGAACAAACCAAGCATTAGTCGCATGAGGGTGTTGGCCTCGTTAGGCCCACCAATGGGAGCGATATGGCAGACGACAGCGTTGATCTCAAATTTCTCGGCCGACAGGTGCAAGTCCTGCAAGGCGACGTGCGCGATGTGCGGGCTGATGGCTTGCGGCGTGATGGCGACGTTGCCGCCATCCGCACCGATCTTGCTCGGATGCAGGCTGAGACCAATGCACGGTTCGAGCAGATTGATGCGCGCCTGGAGCAGTTAAACCAGACCGCCGGGCTCAATCTCGAAATCGTGCTGAAATCCATCGCGGCCAACAAACCAAAATAGCGGGGGGGTGCGTGTCGGGCCAGGCGCTTATTGGATAGGCGCGCTGCGTTGGCCACAGCATCACAGATCCATCAGCCACTGGCGTCACTCGCCGCCCTGATTTCAGTCAAACGGGAACATCTGCCATGTCTTACGATCTCGTCATCATCGGTTCTGGCCCTGGCGGTTATGTCTGCGCCATCCGTGCAGCCCAGCTTGGCCAGAAGGTCGCCATCGTTGAAAAACGCGCGACGCATGGTGGCACCTGCCTCAACGTCGGCTGCATCCCGTCGAAAGCGCTGCTGCACGCGTCTGAATCATATGCTGAGGCCAAGCACGGTTTTGCGGCCATGGGTATTGGCGTGCAGCCCACGCTCGATCTCACCCGCATGCAGGCCTACAAGTCCGAAGGCGTCAAAGGCAACGTCGACGGCGTCGCCTACCTCTTGAAGAAGAACAAGGTCGACAGTTTCTTCGGCACCGGCCGCATCGTAAAGTCCGGCCAGGTTGCCGTCACCTCGCCCAGCGGCGACACGCAGAC
>JBBRKD010000196.1:0-4693 GCA_038218255.1 Hyphomicrobiales bacterium
TCGACCTGGAACACGCCGATGCTGTCGGCGCGGCACAGCATGTCGTAGACGGCAGGGTCTTCGCGCGGGATGGTCGCGAGCGTGAGGGGGCGGCCATAGTGGACTGCGATGAGATCGAAAGCGCGATGAATGCAGGTCAGCATGCCGAGTGCGAGAATATCCACCTTGAGCAGGCCGAGGGCTGCCAGATCGTCCTTGTCCCACTCGATGAAGGTTCGGTCCTCCATCGCGGCGTTGCCGACCGGCACAACTTCGACGAGCGGGCCGCGCGTGAGCACGAAGCCGCCGACGTGCTGGGAGAGATGCCGGGGAAACCCGATCAGATCGCCGGTGAGCTCAAGCACGGCGGCGAGCAGGGGATCGCCCGGATCGAGCCCGGCTTCGCGTACGTGATGCTCGGGTAGCGGACCGCTGGAATAGGAGCCCCAGACCATGCCGGCGAGCGCTGTCACGGTGTCGTCGCTGAGGCCCATGGCCTTGCCAACATCGCGCACGGCGGAGCGCCCCCGGTAGGAGATCACAGTGGCGGCAAGGCCTGCCCGGTCGCGGCCATAGCGGCGATAGATGTACTGGATGACCTCCTCGCGCCGCTCGTGCTCGAAATCGACGTCGATGTCGGGTGGCTCGCGCCGTTCGGGCGTGATGAAGCGCTCAAACAGCAGATCAGCCTCGGCTGGATTGACCGACGTGATGCCAAGACAATAGCAGACCGCTGAATTTGCGGCCGATCCGCGCCCTTGGCAGAGGATGCCACGCGCACGCGCGAAGTGGACAATGTCGTGGACCGTGAGGAAGTAGGGCGCATAGGTCATTTGCGCGACGAGGGCGAGTTCGCGTTTGAGGGTGTCGGCCACTTTGGCTGGAATGCCGTCGGGATAACGAGAAGCGGCGCCTGCCCAGGTGAGGTCGGCTAAATGGGCGTCGGGCGTGCAGCCGTCAGGGATCGGCTCGTTGGGATATTCATAGACGAGTTCGTCGAGCGAGAACCGGCAGGCGTCCACGATGGCCGCGGTGCGGGCCAGCGCCTCGGGATAGGCGTGGAACAGCCGCGCGATCTCGGCAGGCGATTTCAGATGGCGCTCGCCATTGGCTTCCAGGAGGAAGCCGGCCTCCGCGACGGTCGTGCCGACCCGGATGGCGGCCAGCACGTCGGCGAGGCGGCGACGGTGCGGCGCGTGGGCGCGCACGAGGTTGCTGGCGACGAGGGGCATATTTTCGCTATCGGCGAGACGGGCGAGCGCTGCGAGCCGCGCGCTGTCGCGACCGCCATAGCCACAAGCGGCTGCGAGGAACACCTGCGCGTTTGCAAGCACCAGGCGAACGCGGGCAACATCGCGCGCAAAGGCCGAACGCGACGACGCCTCCATCCAGTCCCAATCGGCGGGCGGCAGGAGAATGAAAACTTGCCCCTCGGCGTGGGCTGCGACGTCGGCGAGCCGCAGATGGCACTGGGCCTTTGGCGCGCGACCCTGGCCGAGCGAGAGCAGGCGGCACAGGCGACCGTAGGCGGCACGGTCGCGCGGAAGGCAAACGAGGGACGGCGCATCCTCCAGGTCGAGCCGGGACCCGATGATGAGGCGCAGGCCGGTGGCTTTGGCGGCGACATGCGCGCGCACGACGCCTGAGAGTGTGTTGCGGTCGGCGATGGCGAGCGCGGACAGGCCGAGCGCCTGAGCTTGGGCTACGAGTTCTTCGGGGTGTGACGCCCCCTCCAGGAAGGAGAAGTTGCTGACGGCGCACAACTCGGCAAAGACCGGGGCGGGGCTCATCGCGGTCATGCCAATAAACCATGCAGGAACCAGGCCGGCGGAGCCCTATCGACTATGGTGTCATCGTCGTGGGTGTCATCGTTGTGGGCCTCATCGCCGTGGGTTTCATCGCCAGCACGGAACACCCAAAAGCGCGCCCCGGCCTCGTCCTCCAACCGATAGTAATCGCGTGGGCGGGTCTGAGACCCGGGCGCGAGTTCCAGCCACCATTCGGGCGCTATGCGTTGGGGACCTTCCGCGCGGACGACGCGGTGGACAAGACGGCGCCATGTGAAACGACGGGGCGCGCCTGCAGACACCTCGGCCAGCACCGCGATAGGTTCGGGGGTCGCCAACAGCAACGCGGGCGCAGGCGATGTCGTGACGACGGCCCCCTTGAGGGCGGCACGGGTGGGATCATCGGGTGGCGCGCAGAGCGCTGCGATACGCACACAGCTGCGTTCGGGGATGTGGCTTGCACGCAGGCAGAGCCGCGTGATGCGCTCAGACCCGAGCCGGTTGACGAGCCGGTCGATCAGGGCGGCCGTGCGCACTGACGCCCCGTCCATATGCTCCCCCGACAGCGACGTCTGTTCGCCTGCGATCCTTGACGTGCGGACCGCATCCACTGTGAGGAGATCAACCCCAAAGCCTAGATCAAGCGCGCCAAGCTTCTCGCGCAGGAGACGCAGAATGTGTTCTGGCGTGCGCACCGCCCGACTGAAGGCTGAGGCGACCTCGCACGCGGTGCCGTCGCTGCGATAGAGCGTGAGCCGGACGGCCTGGACGCCGAGCCTCTCCGCATCGAGCCTCGCGCAGAACGTGGCGACGACAGCTGCCGTCTCATGCTCCAGAGCCTCAGCAGAAATCAGAGGCGCGGCGAAAGACTGGCGGACAGTGAGAACGGGCGGCTCAAGCAGCGGACGGCGGGGTTCTGCGCGCAGGCCGAGCGCCTGATCGAGCCTGAGCAGCACGCGCTGGCCGTCCTGGCTGGAGCGAAACCGCTTTTCGAGCGAGAGACGCGGCACGGCAGCAAGCGCACCGATCTGCTTGAACCCAAGACGCGACAGAAGCTGGACCCGGGCCCGGTCAAGGCGGAGGGCTGCGACCGGCAAGGGGGCGAGCGCTGCTGCGAGTTCGCCGTGGGGGGCGATCGCGCGTCCGCTGCCATACCAGGCGAGCGCGTGGGCTGCCCCCAGCGTGTCGGCAAGACCGATCCGGGCGGTGAGACCAAAGCGGGCGAGGTTGGCTGACAGATCATCCACGAGTGCGCGCTCCCCGCCATAGAGGTGTGCGACGCCTGCGATATCGACCCACAGTCCGTAGCAGCGGATGCGCGAGCCCGAGCCCGAGCCCGCGTCCATCGCGATGCCGTAGGCGTTGCGGGCGAGACCATAACGGCCGAGCCAACGGGCGAGCTGACGCAACCCGGCCTTGTCGGCCTGAGGACGCGCGTCGGCGACCGCGAGCGTTGGCAGAACGGCGCGAGCATCCGCCAGCGCATCACCAGCCCTTAAGCCCTCAGCCACGGCTGCCGCGTTCACGCTCATGAGCCTGACGCCCCGATGGCTGGCCTCGACAAGGGCGAATGGCGCCACGCGCGCGTCAGGCGGCGTTGCCCGCGTGAGGTGCACGCGCCGTTCGGCAGCCCTCAGGCGCTCGATGGGCCAATGGGGCAGGCATACGGAAACGATGCGTTTCATCCAACCACTCCAACGCAAAAGGGCTCGACAGGGAGAGTTGCGGGTTTCGCCGGCAGCGCTCGACTGCGGCACGGACCGCAAAGCCGCCGGGTGCGCCCGGATCGAGCGGATGGGGAGCACTGGGGGTCAGACCAACCCGCCAGCGCGAAAGGGTTGCGGCGGCCGACGGCGTGCGCCCGTGCGTCGCAATAAGGCAGGACGTGGCGCTCGTCTGCGCGGCAAGGCTGAGGCGGCGGGCTTGCGTCAGATCGAGGGCATCGAGCACGCCGACGACAAGGATCGCTGCCTGCGAGCGCAAGGCTTCTTCCATCGCCCACAGCGTTTCTGTGACCCGTGCCGTCTCAACGATGAGAACGCGCTCAGGATCGAGGCCGAGGGCTGCCAGGCCCGGACCGTGAAGGCGGCCGATCTCAGCAGCGATGCCAGAGGGCCAGCACCACACGAGCGTCGGCGGCGCAGCGCCTGGAGACAGGGCGCGTGCGGCCTCGATACGGCGGATGGCGAGACGCAGGACGAAGCCGAGCGCTGCCGCCCGGCTGGCTGCCGCACACAGGCCGGGGCCGAGTTGCGGCTTGATTTCGTGAACACCCACAGGATCAAGACCGACGCAGGGGCCACCACCTGCAAGCTGGCGGTCGAGCGCCTCCTCGCCAAGCGTCCAGGAACTGCGCGATGTGACATCGGTTGGGAGCGTAACCGGGGAAGCCTCGATGGCCCGAACCTGGGCGCGCAAGGCCTCAAGAGAAAAACCCGAAAAGGAAGCGGCAGAGGATGCCGTCGAGGACATTGAAGGGGACGCCCCAGAAGACATTGCCGAGGACATTGCCGAGGACATTGCCGAGGATATCGAAGGAGTGACCGGAACCGCATCAGGGCAGATGCGGCTCCGGTGACTTGATCCTGCCCCAACAGACGAGACACGCGGACGCGGGCAGGACTCCGGTGAGGACGAGGCTGGATCACCTGTGCGGGGTATTTGGGGGGACACCAGCTGATCCACGACAACCTCACCATGAGTTCGTCGTTCGTTCTTAATTCACCGCGCACTCTTCGTCAAACATAAAAAGAACAAAACGTGATATTTTTAAGTCTGAGGCACGGCAGCCAGCAGCCGGACAGCCGTTTCCAGCGTGGAACGATCAAGGCGACCATCGACGCGCGCCGGGCGGAAATGGAGCTGAAAGGCCCTGAGACCAAACGCGGTGGCTTCATCGAGCGTGCCGGTCGGAGCAACACCGTAGC
>JBBRKD010000197.1:0-4693 GCA_038218255.1 Hyphomicrobiales bacterium
TTCGCCGACGTCGTGTTAGCCATCGTCTTCCAGTCCTTTGTTCGCCGGGTACTCAGCTGAGCTTGACGCGCGCACCCGACGCCTGCCACCGACAGCCTCGGCGCGCATTCGCGGCGGGGTTGATCTTCGGTCGCGGCGTCACGCGGACAGTCATTGCCCAGATCGGTCCTGTTAAGAGATCGATCTCATTAGCGGTCGATCTAAAATAATGCACGCCCGAAACGGTGTTCCGGGCGTGCGTCAGGGTCCTATACGGTGCGGAGGGCCGTTGGTCAATGGCTGGAAAAAGGGTTAAGATGGCTGTGCCGCGATCCGTGGAATTTTAAGGATCGCGGTCTGAATGTGCGTCGTAAACGCGTGATCTTTACGCATCTGAAAGGCCGATATTAGCAAGTGGTGGGTTGGGCTACGTCATGAAAACGGGTCTGGCTGAAAACGTGTTTGGGGGTTGATATGGCTGCGCTTGTCATCTGGATGCTCGCGTTTACCATCAGTATCTGTACGGCGATGTTTGCGGTCGCAGTCGACCAGCAGTATTTGCATATGGGGATCACGGCCCTGGTCACGCTGACAATCGCCATCGTCGGGGTGCAATCCCACCGTCGGCTCGCAGCAGACGGCGCAAACCGCAGCGGACTTGCCGCCAACACGGCGCGCTATGTCGGGCTCGTGTGGATCTGGGCGGGGGCGGCGATGCTCGTCATCTATTCCTTCATCCTGACGTGGCGGGAATCGTTCGTGTTCGTGGTCGGCCTTCTGATTGTTGGCGCTCTCTGCGTGGGACTGGCCCGCATGTTTCAGCGCGATGGGGACGCCGCACGCGAGGACGCCACGATGCTCGGCATTTCCCGCACGCTTAACGGTTTGCAGGTCGCTGGCATGTTGATTGCCATGGTCGGGTTAATCGCCGACGGCAAGTTCGGCTCCAATGATGCGCTGTCCCGGCCCGACTGGGCGGCCAACAACATCTTCTTCTTTGGCGCTTTCGCCGTCGCCGCGCTTGGTATCCATGCGATGATCAGCGAGCGCAAACACGTCGAACAGGCGCGCCTTTGATGGCGCGCGACGCCCGTCCGACCGTCACACCGTTGATCGCGGCGACCGTGTTTGTCGCCTTGGCCAGTATTGCCGGGCAGGGAATGGCCGCCACTTACGGCTCGGCAGGGTTTGCTGCTTTTGCGGCCGCAGCGTTCGCCGGCGCCATCGTGCGCGTTGGATGGCAACTCAACCGACCCTGGTGGTCGCGCGACGTCGGGCCGACCATTGGCCCTTCGGTCGGCGACGCGCAGCCTGCGATGGCTGCGACCAATGCCCGCCTTGTCGCGCTTGGGTATGGCTGGGGTGCCGCCAGCCTTCTCTCGGTGTATCTGCTCACGACGCTCTCGTGGCAACACGGCTGGCAGTACGGCGCAGGAATGGCGCTAATTGCGCTTGGTATTCTCGCCATTGCCCAGCGTCTCCCAGACGGGTGGTCAACCGCGCGGGGCCAGATGCTTCAGGCGATGACCGTGCTTCACGCTCTGGCGGCCAGCGTCGCGATTGCGTGGTTAATCGGGTCGGGTAAGATTGGGTCGACTAAGCCCGACTGGGCTGCCAACATCGTGTTTGCGGCTGGCGCGCTCATTATTCTTGCGCTGAGCGCCATGGCCGTGCGGACCAGCCGGGCGCTGGATGCCGCATCAAGATAGGCGGATTCAAATCCCCCCTAGATTCGCCGCCTCCTACCGCTGGCAGGTTGGGCAATAAAACGTTGCCCTCTGGGCCTGGACGATGCGCACGACTGCGCCGCCACATCCTGGTTTGCGGCACGCTTCCCCCGCGCGACCATAGACGGCGAATTCATTCTGGAACCCGCCTTCCGACCCGTCCGTGTGGCGGTAGTCGCGCAAGCTTGAGCCGCCAGCTCGGATTGCGGCTTCGAGCACGGCGCGGATTTGAGGCACGAGGCGTTGCGCGCGCTCGGTTGGCTGTCCGTTGGCGCGGGCGAGGCATCCAGCCAAGCGGTGAGGCGATAGTCCTGCGTGATGGAGCGCTTCGCAGACGTAGATGTTGCCGAGACCGGCGATAATCTTCTGGTCGAGCAACAAAGACTTGAGATCGCAGCGCTTGCCCTGAGCCTTTTGCGCCAGATACGACGCATCGAGGGCGACGCCGAGGGGCTCGGGTCCAAGGCTTGCCAGCAGGGGGTGGCTCTCAAGCGTTGCTGTCGGCCACAGCAGCATGAAGCCAAACCGGCGCGGATCGTTGTAGGTGACCTGCGCAGCGGTTGAGAGCGTGAACACCACATGGTCGTGGGCTGGGATGGCACCGGTATCGTAGACATATTCGCCAAACGTCACGGCTGCCTGGCCTTTGGTCGGCGATACGCTGAGCCGCCCGCTCATGCCTAAGTGGATGATCAGCGTCTCGGCACGGCTGGTGCCGATCAGCAGGTATTTTGCCCGCCGTTCGACGGCCACGATCTCAGCGCCCGTGAGCCGCGCCACAAAATCTGGCGGGAAGGGAAAGCGCAGGTCCGCGCGGCGCTGTTCGACGGCTTGGACGCGGGTCCCGGTCATGGCAGGGGCAAGGCCCCGGCGGACAATCTCGACTTCAGGGAGCTCCGGCATGCGCGTGAGAGGGTCCATGGTAGCGGGCGGGACACGCTGACCATAGCGGTCTCGCGCGAGCCGGGCTATCGTAGCCTCATGACAGATCACACACCCTCTTATGGCGAGAGTTTCGGCTTCAAGCCGGTTGCCGAAACCGAGCGCCAGGGCCTCGTCAACGAGGTGTTTGCCAAGGTTGCGGCCCGCTACGACCTGATGAACGACCTCATGTCGGGCGGGCTTCACCGGCTGTGGAAAGCCGACATGATCGCGTGGCTCAATCCGCCGCGTGCGGGTGGCGCCCCGTACCGGCTCCTCGATGTTGCTGGCGGCACCGGCGATGTTGCCTTGCGATTTGCGCGCGCCACAGCGGACGCGCGGGACGCAACCGCCACCATCTGCGATATCAGCCCGGATATGCTGGCGGTTGGCCGCCAGAAGGTTCAGGCGGCCGGGCTTGCCCATCGTATTGCCTGCGTCGAAGGGAACGCGGAGACGCTGCCGTTCGCGGACGGTAAGTTCGACGCCTATACGATCGCCTTCGGGATCCGAAACGTCACCCACATCGAGCGCGCGCTCGCCGACGCCTATCGCGTTCTAAAGCCCGGTGGGCGTTTCCTGTGCCTAGAGTTCTCGAAGGTCGATGTGCCGATCCTCGACACGCTTTATGATTTCCACTCGTTTGAAGTGATCCCAAGGCTTGGTGCGTTGACGGCCGGCGCGGCCCAACCCTACGAGTATCTCGTTGAAAGCATACGTAAATTCCCGGACCAAGAGACGTTTTCTGGCCTGATCCGCACGGCCGGGTTTGAGCGCGTCACCCATCGCAACCTGACGGGAGGCGTGGCCGCGCTGCATTCGGGGTGGAAGATCTGAGGCTACGTTAACCGTAGTCGTTGACCGGCCGCGCAGGCGCAGACTAGCGTTTGGTCAGGGTTGGTAAACGCTGTGCGATTCCACCTGATCAGGCCTTTTAACTCTGGAGATCAACGATGAAATTCATGTCTCTCATCAGCGCGGCTGCGGTCGCAACGTTTGCGCTCGGTTGCGGCGCGGCCAACGCTGCCGATTGCGTGCGGAAAGCCGCAGTCGCGACATCGGCCACGGCTGATCAGGCCAAGTGGTATGCGCTTGAGACAACCGTTCAGGCGGTGAGCTGGAGCCTGTGGCCCGGGTACGTCGCAACCAGCAAGGTTGCAGGCTACTCGGTCGCCGATAGCTACAAGTGCGCACCCGACGGTGGCCAGGTGACCTGCCACGTGGTCGCGACGTTCTGCAAGAAGTGATGGTCGGCAGGACGTGACAACCGGCAGGACGCGACGTTGAGACCGACGTGAGCGCGTCGACCCGCCTGTTACGACCCGCATCTTAAGACTGGCAGCTGCGAACCGAGTTTTGCAGCTGCTTTTTTCGTGCCGCGACTGACCGCTTGACCCCACCCGTCATCCCGTCAATGTGGGCCGCAATTGCAGGCCAGTCACGCCTGCGTCCACCGTCACCGTACGAGCGCATGGCCTCAGCCCTTTTGAACATGTTCCGCCTCGCCAAAGCCGGCGTCGTTTTTGCCCGATACGGCGTGCGCTTTGTGCCCAAAGGCATGCCCGTGCCCCTCGCGTTGCGCCTTGCCCAGGCCGCCGTCGCGCCGATTGGATGGCTGTCGTCACCGTTCCGCCTGGGCCAGCCCCGTAAAAAACGCATCGGTGCGGCGTTGACCAAGCTCGGCCCGAGCTACGTCAAACTTGGCCAATTTCTCGCGACACGGGCCGATGTGATCGGACCCGATCTTGCCCGCGACCTCGCCCATCTGCAGGATCGCCTGCCGCCGTTTTCGATGGCGTTGGCACGCGCCACGATCGAGCGTGAGCTTGGCGGCAAACTCGAAGATCATTATGCCGAGTTCGGGCCGCCGATCGCTGCCGCTTCCATCGCCCAGGTCCACAAGGCCGTCGTGATCGAGAACGGCGTCAGGCGCGATGTTGCTGTTAAAATTCTTCGCCCGGACGTTGAAAAGCGGTTTCAGAACGACCTCGACAGCTATGCGTTCGCCGCCCGTCTCGTTGACCGATGGGTGCCGTCGGCGCGCCGCCTCAAGCCGCTCGCCGTCG
>JBBRKD010000198.1:0-4627 GCA_038218255.1 Hyphomicrobiales bacterium
GTTCTCCTCAACCGCCGTCCGGCTGAAACTCGCCGAAGGTGATTTCGCAGGCGCCGCCCACAGCCTGGGGCGCTGGTGGCGTGTCACCGGCACCGTCGTCGGCGGGGCCAAGCGCGGCACCGGCATGGGCTATCCAACCGCCAACGTCCCGATGCCGAAGGGGACAGCGCTGGCGCACGGTATCTTCGCCGTCCGCGTTCTGATCGACGACGCCTGGCACGACGGGGCGGCCTACCTCGGCACCCGGCCGACGTTCGACGACGGCATGCCCGTGCTCGAAGTCTTCCTGTTTGATTTCGACGGCGACCTCTATGGCCGCCAGATCTCGGTCGAGTTCATCGCCTTCCTGCGCGGCGACCGCAAATTCGACGGCATGGACGCCCTCATCGCCCAGATGGACATCGACGTCGCCAACGCCCGCAAGGTGCTGGCCAGCACCCCGCGCAGCCCCGCCTGACGCGCCCACTTTGCTCTCCCAGCCGCCGCTTGCTAGAAGCACCCGGCGACATACGTTTTTGAAAGACTGAGATGACCGATACGACGAACACCGCAGCGCCCGCGCGCGACTGGAGCGAGACGCTGCTGCTCCCGCAGACCGATTTTCCCATGCGCGCCGGGCTGCCCGACCTTGAGCCGAAGCTGCTGAATCGCTGGGCCGACATCGGGCTCTATGAACACCTGCGTGCGTCCCGCAAGGGGCGCGAAAAGTTCGTGCTCCACGATGGCCCCCCGTATGCGAACGGCAACATCCACATCGGGCATGCGCTCAACAAAATCTTGAAAGACCTCGTCGTTAAAAGCCAGCAGATGGCTGGCAAGGACAGCAATTACGTCCCCGGCTGGGATTGCCACGGCCTGCCCATCGAATGGAAGATCGAGGAACAATACCGCGCCAAGGGCAAAAACAAAGACGACGTGCCGGTGATCGAATTCCGCCAGGAATGCCGGGCTTTCGCGGCGAAATGGCTCGAGGTCCAGCGCGACGAATTCAAGCGCTTGGGCGTTGTCGGCGATTGGGCCAAACCCTATTCGACGATGAGCTTTGCAGCTGAGGCCACCATCGCGCGCGAAATCTTGAAATTCGCCGAAAACGGTTTGCTCTATCGCGGCTCAAAGCCCGTGATGTGGAGCGTGGCGGAACGCACGGCCCTCGCTGAAGCCGAAGTCGAATACCACGACTACCAGAGCGACATGATCTGGGTGAAGTTTCCTGTTTCAATGGTCACTTGGAAAGGCGGCGGCGAAGGACCCGCAGCCGTCGGGGCATCTGTTGTCATCTGGACGACCACGCCTTGGACAATCCCCGGAAACCGCGCCATCAGCTTCAATTCGAAAATCAGCTACGGACTTTACAAAGTAACGGTCGCTCCCGAGAACAATTGGGCAAAAGTTGGCGACAAATATATACTAGCCGACAAGCTTGCCGCCGACGTCATGAAACATGCGAAAGTCGAAGATTATATTCGACTTGACGACATCAATCCGGCGCAAATCGTTAAGACGGATCATCCCCTCGCATCCCTCGGCTACGACTTCACCGTCCCCCTTCTCGACGGCGATCATGTTACCGACGACACCGGCACAGGCTTTGTCCACACCGCACCCGGCCACGGCACGGACGACTACATCACCTGGATGGCCAATCAGTCACGCCTGAATGCAATTGGAATCGACACGTCGATCCCCTTCACCGTCGGCCCCGATGGCATGCTCACAAAGGAAGCCCCGGGCTTTGAAGGCAAACGCGTGCTCGAAGACAACGGCGACAAGGGCGACGCCAACGACGCCGTGATCAAGGCGCTCTCGGATGCCGGTGCCCTGATCGCGCGCGGCCGCCTCAAGCACCAGTACCCGCACTCCTGGCGCTCGAAAAAGCCCGTCATCTACCGCAACACGCCGCAGTGGTTCATCGCCATGGACCGCGCGCCTGCGGGCGGCAACGCCACCCTCCGCCAGACAGCCCTTGCAGCTATCGCCACCACCCAGTGGGTCCCCGAAAGCGGCCGCAACCGCATCAACGGCATGGTCGACGGCCGCCCGGATTGGGTCGTCTCCCGCCAGCGCGCCTGGGGCGTCCCCATCGCCGTATTCGTCTGCAAGGCTGACCACAAGACGCACAAAGAAGGCGACATCCTCAAAGACGACGCCGTGAATGCCGCCATCGTCGATGCCTTTTCCGCCGAAGGAGCCGACGCCTGGTTTGCCCCCGATGCTGCCAGCCGCTTCCTCACGCCCCACGGCCACGATCCTGCACAATGGGAAAAAGTCTCCGACGTGCTCGACGTGTGGTTTGACTCAGGCTCGACGCATGCCTTCACGCTCGACGACCCCAAGGCTTTCCCCGGTCTCGCTGGCATCAAGCGTCAGATTGCTGGCGGCGCTGACAAAGTCATGTACCTCGAAGGCTCCGACCAGCATCGCGGCTGGTTCCAGTCAAGCCTGCTCGAATCCTGCGGCACACGCGGCCACGCCCCCTTCGACATCGTCCTCACCCACGGCTTCGTGCTGGACGAGAAGGGCGACGAAAAGATGAGCAAATCCAAAGGCAACGTGCTCTCGCCACAAGACGTAATGAAAACGTCTGGCGCCGACATCCTCCGCCTATGGGTCGCCTCCGCCGATACCACCGGCGACATCCGCTTTGGCCCCGGCATCGTCACAGGCGCCAGCGATGCCTACCGCAAACTGCGCAACACCTTGCGCTGGATGCTCGGCGTTCTCGCCCACCACGATCCCAAGGCCCCGGTCGCCGTCAAAGCGATGCCCGACCTCGAACGCCTGATGCTCCATCGGCTCGCCGTCATCGACGTTGAAGTGCGCGACGCCTATCAGGCCTACGACTTTCGCAAGGTCGTGTCCGTCCTCACCCAGTTCATGAACACCGACGTGTCCGCCTTCTACGCCGACATCCGCAAAGACGCGCTGTATTCTGAGCCGCTCGCCAGCCCCACCCGCCGCGCGGCCCTCACCGTGATCGACACCACCTGCGACGCGCTCGTGCGCTGGCTGGCACCCATCCTGTCGTTCACCGCCGAAGAAGTCTGGCTCGCCTTGCGCCCGACATCCGAACCCTCGGTCCATCTGACCGACTTCCCAACCGGCCTCGCAGCCCACCGCGACGACGACCTCGACGCCAAATGGCAGGCGATCAAATCCGTCCGCCGCGTTGTCACCGGTGCGCTCGAAGTCGAACGCGCAGCCAAGCGCATCGGCGCGAGCCTCGAAGCAGCCCCTGACGTTTACGTCACGAACGCCAACCTCCAGCACGCGCTCCAGGGCGTGGACCTCGCCGAAGTCTGCATCACGAGCGCCATCAAGGTGATCAACCGGCCCCCACCAGAGGGCGCATTCATGCTCCCCGACGTGCCCGGCGTCGGCGTCATCTCAGCCCGCGCCGAAGGCAAAAAATGCGCCCGCTCGTGGCGGTTCACCACCGATGTCGGGTCCGACCCCGACTTCCCCGACCTCTCCGCCCGCGATGCGAGCGCCGTCCGCGCCTTCGACGCCGCAGCCCGCAAGCCAACCGGGACGCCAGCCGGGACGCCCGCATGAGCCCATCTGCGCCCGCACCCTGGTTATGGGGCCGTTTCTCAAGCCTCGGCCTCGCGGTTGCAGCCTCCACCGCGCTGATCGATCAAGCCCACAAATGGTGGATGATCCTCATCTATCAGATCGAAGCCAAGGGGCGCGTCGCCGTCCTGCCATTCCTCGATTTCGTCTACGTGCTGAACAAGGGCATCAGCTATTCCCTGCTCAGCATGGAAAGCCAAACCGGGCAAAACGCGCTCGCAGCCTTCGCGTTTGCAGCCTCCATCGCGCTATGGATCTGGATTTCGCGGGCCGCCACCAACCGTCTGATGGCCGTCAGTCTCGCGCTGATTCTGGGCGGCGCCGTCGGCAACGGCATCGACCGGTTGACGCTCGGCGGCGTCGCCGACTTTTTCCTCCTCCACACACTCGACCGCACGTTCACCTGGTATGTCTTCAACATTGCCGACGTGGCCATCGTTGCCGGTGTGATCGGTCTGTTGTATGAGTCGCTGATCACGAGTCGCAAAGACGCCGCAAAGTCCCTGTAGCGCAAAAACGTTGTCGCGCTGAGGCTTACGAGCCGGACCTGGAGAAGCGAACATGACGGAAGCCACGTCCCGTCCAGCGCGTTGGTCAGCACCACTCGTGTGCGGGTTCGCGCTTGTGCTCAGCGCGTGCTCGGCTGGCGACGTGCAGTTGAACGGCAAGGTCTTCGACCTGCTGGGCTCGGCCACAGGGCTGAATTCGGGCGGCCCGACCGAAACCAAAATTGCAGCCCGCCCTGGTCTGGTCGTACCCCCGTCGCTCGACCGCCTGCCCGAGCCAGGCTCCGCCTCCGTTCCCGATGGTGACCTAGCGCAAATTGTCGATTTCGATCAGAAAAAGGTCGCCGACAAGTCGGCACTCGAAGCCAAACAACGCGACTACTGCAAGGTCAATTACGACCAAGCCAAGCAACGCGGCGACCAGACGACCGCCGATCTGGCCGTTGGCCCGCTTGGGCCCTGCCGACCCAGCGCCATGGGACTCATCAGCGATATCAACGGCGTCAAGCAGTAGCGCCATCACACACGATGGTGCCAGCCGTTCGGCCCCC
>JBBRKD010000199.1:0-4610 GCA_038218255.1 Hyphomicrobiales bacterium
ATCGAGATATGTCCCCGTGAGATAGCCCTGCCCCAGTGGCGAATAGGCGAGCAGCCCCACCTGTTCGCGCACGCAAATCTCGGCGAGGCCGGTATCGAATGTGCGGTTCAAGAGATTGTAGGCGTTCTGGATCGACTGGACTCGCGGCAGGGAGCGCGCGTTGCTCTCGGCAATAAACCGCCTGGTGCCCCAGGCACTTTCGTTCGACAGGCCGATGTGGCGGATTTTGCCAGCCTTGAGGAACCCGTCGAGGATGTCCAAGGTCTCGTCGATGGGAGCGCCGTCTGTGCCGCCATCGTCGAAGTCTGCCGGCCGGTAGCGCGACGGGTTGGCGCCAAAGGGCGTCGCGCGGTCGGGCCAATGGAGCTGGTAGAGGTCGATATAGTCGGTCTGGAGCCGTGTCAGGCTGCCGTCGATGGCTTCGGCGATCTGCGCGCGCGTGATGCGTCCTGGAGACCCATCTTTGCGGAACCAAGTCATGACGGTGCGGCCCACGGCCTTGGTCGCCACGATGATCTTGTCGCGGTTGCGGCGGGTCCGCATCCAGGTGCCGATGGCCCGTTCGGTCGAGCCCATGGTTTCGGGTTTGGGCGGGATCGAATACAATTCAGCGGTATCGAACAGGTTGACCCCCTGGGCGAGCGCATAGTCCATCTGCGCGTGGCCTTCGGCCTCGCTGTTTTGTTCCCCGTAGGTCATGGTGCCAAGGCCGATGACGGAGACGTCGAGGCTGGTGCGGCCGAGCTTGCGGTACAGCATGTGGCGGGACAAGTTTCCTGGATGAAGGACAGGTCGTGGAGGTGATACCCGTCATTGATGTGCGCGGTGGGCAGGTTGTGCGGGCGATTGCTGGCGACCGGGCAAACTATCGCCCGCTGGCGTCTCCGCTCGCCGCATCCAGCGCTCCCGAAGCGGTCGCTGCGGGCCTTATGGCACTTCATGCCTTTCCCGTCATCTACGTGGCCGATCTCGATGGGATCGAGGGCCGCGGGGCCGATCTCACGATGATCCGCCACATTGCTCGGGCGTTCCCCGGCATCGGCGTGTGGGTCGACAACGGCGCGCGGACGGGTGCAGATATCGACGCGTTGCTTGCGGTGCCTCGCGTTCAAGCCGTCATCGGGAGCGAAACCGGGATTGGGGTGGCAGAGCTACGCGGGCTTAGGAAGCGCTTTGGGGATCGGCTGATCCTGTCTCTCGATTTTCGACAGGACGGCTATGTCGGCGATTACGAGCTATTCGCGCATCCCGCGTTCTGGCCGCCTCGCGTCATCGTCATGACGTTGGGGGCGGTGGGGCAGGCGGCTGGTCCTGATTTCGCGCGGGTAGCTGAGGTTGCGGCCTTGACGCGCACCACGCTGCTCTATGGCGCGGGCGGTGTTCGCAACGCCTCCGACCTCAAGGCATTGCAGGAGTGTGGCGCTGCGGGCGCCCTCGTGTCGTCGGCGCTGCATGCCCAAACGATAACGGCCGCCGACCTCATCAAGGTCAGCGGCCGCTCAACGTCAGATGGCTCGGATCATCCGCTGAATTTGCCGGACATCTTCAAGGCGAGGAACTGAAGCTCCGCAGCACTCAAAGGGGGACGTCCGTCAACGGGAAGAACCGGCCGAGCTGTTCAGGACTTGGCAGCGAAGGGATGCGACGCTGTGTTGCGTGCTGCGGTTGCTTCAGCAGCCGTCGGCTTGCCCTTGATGGCGCGCTCGAGGGCTTCCTTGGTTGCTTTGTAGTTGTAGTCCTGGATCTTGGCGTCGTCGGTCGCATCCCAATGGATGAAAACGCCAACGCAGATGTAGAGATCGTCAGCTTCGGCTGCGGGGATGATGCCTTCAGCGACTGAATCCTGGACGGCCTTGGCGACGCCGTACTGGGCGGGGCCGAACATCTGAACGGCCTGGGTGGCGTTCTTGATGGTGACCTTGTTGTACAGGATCGTGTTGGGCTTGCAGGCAAGGTTTGGGGCGATCACGGCGAGGAGCGACGTGAAGCCGTCCTTGTTGTTCGTGAGGCTGTTGCAGAACGCCACTTCAGCAGCGCTGCCACGGGGTCCGATGATGAGGTCGATGTGAGCGACTTCATTGCCGTCGCCGACGAGCGATTCGCCGACCATAACTTTTGTAATCGAGGCCATTCGGGTTTCCTCCCAAGGTCTAATATACATGAGCGTCCGACCGGCCCAAATTTTGGATGGGCCGAGATCGGGCATGCTCGTGAAAAGCTATCCCAGTTGGCAGATCCCACCGCGAATGCTGTGAGTTGGTTGGCCAGATAGCGGCTGTGAGGCCGGGGTTGTCGTACGCCAAGCGTCCCTCATGAGGCAAGGGGGCAAATGTCCGTTTCCGCCAAGTTCTTGTCCGACCTGCAACCTTGCGCCGGGCGCTTTGGTCAGGCGGGTCGCCCGCTTGGGCGAGGCGGGCTTGAGAGCCGTGCCGCAAACAGCGTCGCGACGACGAAATCGGCCGTCGTCCCCGGATTGAGGCTGCGGGCCTTGAGGCGCGCATCTAAGGCGAGAAGAGCTGCAAATCCCTCGTCGTCGACAGCAGGCGCAAAGACCGTCCGCAGGCGAGAGGCCTCCAATTGAACCTCGCGAGCGGCGGCTGCGCCGAACTTACGGGCGATGTGCGTGTCTGGGAATTGTGCCAACAGGCTCATGTGGAGCGTCGTGATGGCGCGAAGAGGGTCTGGCGTGGAGAGCAGCGCCGTGTGATAGACCGGCAAAGCGAAGTCGAAGATATCTGCGAAATCCGTGACATAGGCGTTGGCTATGCGGTCATGGTCGCGGGCGAGCGCCATGGCCGCGCTCAACGAGATCAACGGCGCGGACGCAACGTCGGCGTCGCGTGCCGACCCAAGGCCACCAGGGTTTGCGGCGGCGATGGCGCGGTAGGCAGAGCGCGCGTCAGTGATGTCGAGGGCTGCGAGCTGGGATGCGAGGCGCAATCGCAGCGGACCGTCGGGGTGTTCGGCTGCGGCGGCCAGCGGCACACACAGCAAAAGTATGCCGAGATTGGTGTTGCAGTTGGCGGCCGTGAGTGAGGCGTGGACGGCGCGCTCAATGCGGTCGCCGATGCGCAGCGTCTGGGCTGCAACGAAGGGCGCTGCGGCGAGCGCGCTCGCCTCGAATTGCGCGGTTTCCATCTGATGCCCGGCCGCATAGGCATGGACATTGCCCGGTTTGAGGGCCGCCAGTTCCGCGCGGCAAGCCGCGATAAAGTCATTTGCGATCTGGTGAGGTGTCGGGGGTGGCGTCATGGCGGGGCGTAGGCTTTGACCGCCCTCAGGAAATCGGCGGCGAGGTGATCGGCGATCGGCGTGTCGGTGACACTTTGGAGGCCGCGCCAGGCCGGGTTTGAATTGGCTTCCAGCACCAGCAAACGGCCGTCGACATGGCGCATGATGTCGACGCCTGCATAGTCGGCGCCAAGGGCTGCGCTGGCTGCCAGCGCAAGCCCGGACATGTCCGCATCGGGCTGATGGGCGCGTGGCTCAGCCCCTTGCGCGACATTCGTAATCCATGACGCCGACCGCCGCGCCATGGCGGCCACCACGCGGCCAGCGGACACAAACACGCGCCAATCCTCGTGGTGATCGACGCTGCGCGGGGCGATGAAGCTCTGCATGTAATAGACATCGCCCACGTCATGGGGGGCTGGCAAGTCGTCTGGCGTGTGGGCCCGCGCGATGCCGACGCCTTGAGCCCCAAACAGCGGCTTCACCACCACGGGGGCTGCGAGTTCGGGAAAGCGGTGGCGTGCAGCTATTGCCCCCTCGACGGTGATGGTGTGGGGCGTCGGTAGCCCTGCGCGCGCGAGGTGGAACGTTGCGGTGGACTTATCCACGCAGCGCTCGATGGCGCGGGCGTCGTTCCAGACCCGGACGCCGCTGTCGCGCAGCGCATGGAGGATCCCGAGGCGGAACGTGATCTGCTCGAGCGAGCCGTGCGAGATCGAGCGCACGAACGCGCCGTCGGGCAGGCGCCCGTCAAAGCCCGGGATCATGACACCCGTCGGGCCGTGCGTATCAAAAGCGCAAAGCTTCAGGCACGTGGTGACGACCTCGGCACCTTGTGCGCTCAGCGCCTTGGCCAGGCGGCGTGAATGCCAGTCGCCTGGACCGTCGTCGATGAACAGTGCGATTTTCATGCGACGACGCACCCGATCCTGCTGGGTTCAGCGCGCTACCTAAATGTTCAGCACGGAGCGGATTTGGTCTTCGTATTGCTGCACGGCGGTGAGCGCGCGCGACTTCATGACCGGGTCCGAACCGCTTTGCGTCGTGAACGCTTCGATGGCGTCGCGGGCTTCTTTCATGATTTTCCCGGCCGACGCCTGCGGATTAAGCTCGCGTTTGCAACTCGTCTGGAGGAGTTGCGTGAGGATGACGCCGGTTGCGAGTGACAGCCCGGAGAGTTCGGAAATCTGGCGCTGCAAATCCGCGATCGTTTCGGTCTGGGTCTTCGGCTCGGTCATGGGCTGAGCGTCCTCTTGCGGCGTGGGTGGGGGGAGCTGTTGGTTTACTGAAAGCTCGCATCCACGATCTCAGGCGCGAGAGCGCCGCCGTGGAAGGAGCGGCCGGTATCGAGGTTTGACACTGTGACGGCGGCCGGTGAA
>JBBRKD010000200.1:0-4603 GCA_038218255.1 Hyphomicrobiales bacterium
AAGCGCGGGTTCAGGGTCGCAGACCCTGGCGAGGGAGCGTGAGGGACGAGAAGTCCCTCACATACGCTCAACGCGCACCACGACCCCCGCAGCCTTCCAGCTCGGAGACATGAAATAGGGGATGCGGGTGGAGTCCGTAGCTAGGTTCAAAGCACGTCTTACCTAGGTCATCTTGGAGCGATGCGTTGCATCGACCGGCCTCACCATTTTGGTAGTTCGGGGATCTGGGCCGGTGCCGAACAATCCTCGCAGATCATCCAGTAACACCCCACCCGCGCTCTAACGAAGCGACCGTCTGCCGTCCGGTTGATCCGCGCCGGACGTGTTCCCTAGACGCGAAACCTGCACACGATCCGGGCCAGCTGACGGATTCCCGAACACCGCGTTAGAACCCTTTTTCCCTCGACAAACCCAGCTCGCGAACCGGTCCCCCATGGGAAAAAGGTGCGATCACACTAAGGGCGTTTTCAAACGCGGGGATAACTTTGACGCTTCTGCAACGCGTGGTATCGCGATCCGAGCCATTCCCCCGTTCACCCCTCACACCTCGCCCCACAGATCGTACGCATCCGATCCCGTCACGCGAACCTGCACGATCTGGCCGACCGTGAGTGCGGCACCGCCCGCGCCAGCGATCACCACGTCGCCGTCGATCTCGGGCGCGTCCCACGGCGACCGACCCGAAGCGCCGTCGTCGTCCACCTCGTCGATGATCACCGGGATGGTCCGCCCGACGCGGGTCGCCAAAATCTCCTCGCTGACCGTCTGCTGAGCCGCCATGAACCGGTGCCACCGGTCCTCTTTCACGTCCTCGGGCACAGCGTTTGCCAGCTCGTTGGCTTTCGCGCCAGCCACCGCCTCATACTTGAAGCAACCGGCCCGGTTAATTCGGGCCTCACCCATCCAGTCGAGCAGGTATTGGAAATCAGCCTCCGTCTCGCCGGGGAACCCGACAATAAACGTCGAGCGGATCGCAAGATCGGGGCACACGGCCCGCCACGCCTTGATACGATCCAGCGTATTGCCCTGCGCGCCCGGCCGCTTCATCGCCCGCAACACGTTGGGCGACGCATGCTGAAACGGAATATCGAGATAAGGCAGGATCTTTCCCGCAGCCATGAGCGGGATCACGTTGTCAACGTGGGGATAGGGATACACGTAGTGCATTCGCACCCACACGCCGAGCTCGCCGAGCGCAGCGCTGAGATCGAGGAACTTTGCCTTGAGCGGCTGCCCCTTCCACGGGCTCGCGGCATACTTGATGTCGAGGCCATACGCGCTCGTATCCTGGCTGATGACGAGCAATTCTTTCACGCCAGCACGCACAAGCTTGTCGGCTTCCGCCATCACCTGGTTGGCGGGGCGGCTTGCGAGATCACCCCGCAAGCTCGGGATGATACAAAACGCGCAGCGATTGTTGCAGCCTTCTGAGATCTTCAGATACGCATAATGGCGCGGCGTCAGCCTGATGCCTTCGGGCGGCACGAGGTCGAGAAACGGATCGTGCAACGGTGGCACGGCGGCATGCACCGCGCTCACGACCTGCTCGTATTGATGCGGCCCGGTGACGGCGAGTACGCCTGGATGCTCGGCCCGGATGCGCGCTTCCTCAACACCAAGACACCCCGTCACGATCACGCGACCGTTGGCCACCATCGCTTCCCCGATGGCGTCCAGACTTTCGCGTTTGGCGCTGTCGAGAAACCCGCACGTGTTCACAACCACCACGTCCGCGCCCGCATAGTCAGGCGCAATGGCATAGCCCTCGGCCCGCAACTTGGAGATGATCCGTTCGCTGTCGACAAGCGCCTTGGGGCACCCAAGCGACACGAAGCCGACCTTGGGTTGGCGGGCACTGTCGGCTGCACGGATCGGCGGAAAGAGTGTGTTTGTCATCTGCGGCTTGTAATCGGGCCGTATCGTCGTTGCAATGTGGCGGACACGCTGGGCTGCGCGGCGCTGAACAGGGCAAACCCGAACCGGTCACATTCCATTGATACGCCGACACCGGACTTGATCTATCAAAAGTTCGGAACTAATGAACTCATGTCGATTGAAATCTCTCGCTTACAAACCCGTTTGACCACTGAATCCTCTCGCCGCCGCCCTGGAGACACCACACCATGACATTTCTTGCCCGCCTCGCCGCCGCTAGCTGCGTAGCCCTGTGCCTTGCCGCGCCTGCAGCCCGTGCCCAGCTCGCCACTGACGTCCCCGCCGGGACCTATAAAATCGACCCGACGCACGCGAGCCTGACCTGGAAGGTCCTTCACTTGGGGCTTGCCAACTACACCGCCCGCTTCACCAAAATTGATGCGACGCTCGTCTTCGACCCAGCTACGCCCGAAGCCGCAAAACTGACAGCAACCGTTGATCCGACCTCGATCAAAACCGACTATCCCAACTTGGCCAAAGTCGATTTCGACAAGGAACTCGTCGAGAGCGCGAAGTTTTTCAACGCGAACGTTGCCAAGTCGATCACATTCACCTCGACGGCTGTGAAGATGACCGGCCCCAAGACCGCCGACGTCACCGGCGATTTGACCTTTTTGGGCGTCACCAAGCCGGTGACCTTGAAAGTCACGTTCAACGCGGGCTTGAAAGAACACCCCTTCGCCAAGAAGCCAGCCATCGGATTTTCCGGCACCGCAACCGTCAAGCGCTCCGATTTCGGCATGGGTCACCTGATCCCCGTGGTCGCTGACGACGTGAACCTTCTGCTCGAAGTCGAGTTCTTCGGCTCGTAGGCTCGCACTCACTTAACGGGCGGATCGGCCAACCCTGATCCGCCCCCACCCTCTCGACGCTTACCCGATCGAACCCGGTCCCTTCGCCCCCCACCAGGAGGCCAGATGCGCACCCGCTCCCCCCACTACACCGCCGTCGCGATCACGCTGCACTGGCTGATCGCGCTCGCGATCATCGTGTTGCTGGCCGCAGGCCTCTGGATGACGGATGCCATCAAACAAAAAGAGACGCGGAATTTTGCCTATCAGGTCTACCAATGGCACAAGGCGCTCGGGCTCACCGTTCTCGTCCTGACGTTCGCGCGCCTCGCCTGGCGTTTGCTCAATCCACCCCCGCCCCTGCCACCCGGCATGAGCGCGTTCGAGCGCTTTGGCGCGCACGTGTCCCACATCGCCTTCTATGTCTTGATGGTCGCCATTCCACTGGCGGGATGGGCGATGGTCTCGACAAGTTCGCTCGGGCTTCCCACGATCATCTTCGGCCTGTTTGAATGGCCCCACATCCCAATCCTTGCCGACCTCGCCGACAAGAAGCCAGCCGAAGCGGCCTTCAAGCTGACCCACAAATACTTGGGCTTTGCCCTCATGGGGCTGCTGGCCTTGCATATCGCGGCCGCTCTCAAACACCATTTCGTCAACCGCGACGACGTGCTCGCCCGCATGCTGCCGGGCGTTCGCTCCAAAAACCCGATCGGATGATCTCAATGACCCTGCGCACGAGCTTCATCCTCAACGCCCTGGCAGTGACGCTCCTGTCACTTCCAGCCCGTGCTACGCCCTGGACGGTCGTCCCCGCCGACAGCAAAATCGCCTTCTCGGGCACACATGCCGGCAACACGTTCAAAGGCACGTTTGAAAAGTGGGAGGCCGCGATCGCCTTCGATCCAGCCGACCTCGCTGGCGCCAAAGCCACTGTCACCGTCGCGCTCGCCTCCGCCAAAACCGGCGACGCAACCTACGACAAGACCCTCCCCACGGCCGACTGGTTCGACGCAGCCAAAGGGCCGTCGGGCGTGTTCGAGACGTCGAGCTTTCGCGCGACCGGCCCCAATGCCTTCGAGGCCGACGGCACGCTCGCCATCCGGACCTTCAAAATTCCCGTTGTCTTAGCCTTCACGTTCATGCAGGCCGGCGACACCGCCAGGCTCGTCGGCAAAACCAGCCTGAAACGGCTCGATTTCGGCATCGGCAAGGGCTCTGATGGTGACGGCTCCTGGGTCGCCCTTGACATCCCGCTCGACGTCTCCGTCAGCCTGAAAAAGAGCTAACCCCACATGTCGCGCGCGACCACAAACGTCGCCGCATACGCGTCCACCGTGTCGCCGATCGGCTCGGCATAGCCACCCCCGATCAGGATAACAACCGGCAGACCTGCATCTTTCAACGTCGCGATCACCAGTCGGTCGCGCGCCGTGAGCCCCGCCGCCGACACATGAAGCCGCCCGAGCCGGTCGCTGACCAGCGGATCGACGCCTGCGATGTAGAAGATGATGTCCGGCGCGGATGCCACAACCGCACTCAGCGCCTCTGCGCACGCGGCAAGAAACGGTCCATCCGTCGTCCCATCAGGCAATCCAATGTCGAGATCGGAGTGATAGGTGTCGAAGGGATAGTTGTTCGCCCCGTGAACGCTCGCAACAAACACAGCCGCGTCGCCCTTGAAAATCTCCGCATTCCCATCGCCCTGGTGGACATCGAGATCGAGGATCGCAGCCCTCGCAATCACGCCGTCTGCCTGCAGCGTGCGGATCGCGACCGCACAATCGTTGAACACGCAAAAACCCCGCCCGTGGGTCGCATGCGCATGATGAGTCCCACCCGCAAGCTGCCCTGCGATCCCATCGCTCAGAGCAGCC
>JBBRKD010000201.1:0-4600 GCA_038218255.1 Hyphomicrobiales bacterium
ATCAAGACCATATTCAGGCGCGCCGCGACCCGGCCGGTAACCAGGAGCGCGGAAATGGCGCAGAGAAGATTCACGGCCGTGTTAAAAACGATGTGACCAAAGAACCAACCTTGGACGTCAAATACGTTCGCCTGGCCGAAGATCAAGAAGGCGTACAAGAACGGCAGTACGAGCACCATGCAACCAAGTGTTGCCAAGGCCCATGAATGCCGGATCCAGGATAGCGGGCGCAGAATGAGCCCGCTGCTCAGCGTTTGGGCTGCGATCTGCGAAAGGCGCGCCCCGCCCATACGTTTTTTTGCGCGCTTTCTCTGCGACGATACGCTCATCCGACACCATCCAAGCGGCTGCAACGGAAAACAAATGCGAGCCGAACACGTATCGCCGTGAAAATGACTTGCTCAGTATCGTGTGGTGCGACAGTGGTCGGAAGTTGGTGGGAGGTGATTTAAAGTTAACGGCCAAGCAGAAGAGACAAGGTCAGCCCGACCCGTCAACCTCCTGAAAGCCTTAATATCTCTCTTTACCTTTTGTCAACCAACGAGCGGTCGTAATTGGAGAAAATCAGTTCCCTGTGCAAGTGTTTCGTCGTAGTGCGTGGAATTCTTGGGCAAGCTGCTGCGGCGTGCGTGCGTGGCACGTCGGCGTTGGGCGGCGAAAGTAGCTGGCTGCGACGTCGCTCAACGTGGGCGGGTGCGGCGGGCTGGGTCGGGGATTGGGTAGGCGGGCTGGGTAGCGGGGCTAATCGTGAGGGCCGATAGGTCGAGCGGGCGCACAGCACGCCTACGAGCGCCGTCCCTGGAGGCAAGCGTTATCGCGTGAAACGGCGTCTAGAAAAACGCGCTCAAGTCCAGCCCATCAGTTCGCGACGCACCAGGGTTTCGATGACGCGCAGGCCCTGCTCACTGTCGTTCAGGGCCGGGAGGTAGGCGAATTTTTCTCCGCCATTGTGCTCGAAGATTTCGCGGTTCTCGCCGTCAAGTTCTTCCAGCGTTTCGAGACAATCGGCCGAGAAGCCCGGGGCGACCAGGACGAGCCGTTTGATGCCTTCCAGGGCGAGCGCTTCGACGGTTTTGTCGGTGTAGGGCTGGAGCCACGGATCGTTGCCAAATCGCGACTGGAACGTCGTGCGCCAGCGCTCCTTGGGAATGCCGAGACGTTCGCGCAGGAGGCGCGACGTCTTTTGGCAATGACAATGATAAGGGTCGCCCTTTTGGAGATACTTTTGCGGCATCCCGTGGAAGGTCGCGAGGATAATTTCGGGCTCGAAATCGAGCTTGGCGAGGCTTGCCTGCATGGAGACGGCGAGCGCGTCGATATAGGTCGGGTCGTCGTGGTAGGCTGGCGCCACGCGCACGGCTGGCTGCCAGCGCATTTTCATCAGGGCGCGGAAAGCCTCGTCATTTGCGGTTGCCGTGGTTGCGGCTGCATAGTGGGGATACAGCGGCACGAGCAGAATGCGCTCGCATCCTTGCTCCTGGAGCGCTTTCAGGCGGCTCTCGGTTGAGGGATTGGCGTAGCGCATAGCCCAATCGACGACGATGCGCGGATTGCCCTTCAAGCGGTCGGCGAGCCCTTCGGCTTGGCCACGCGTGATGGTTTTGAGGGGGCCTTCATTACGCTCGTTGTTCCAGATCGTCGCGTAGTCGCGGCCCTTGGGGCCGGGGCGGATTGTCAGAATGATGAGATTGAGGATCGGCCACCAGATCAGCTGCGGCACTTCGATCACGCGGCGGTCGGATAGGAACTGCTTGAGATACCGGCGCATGGACCAGTAGTCGGTGCCGTCCGGCGTGCCGAGATTGAGCAGCAGCACACCGATGCGGCCATAGCCGACCTTGGGGTGATCGGCAGGCCACGTGGTGCGGTCGGGCTCAAAAACCTTGCCGGGGACCATTTCGTTCATACGGGTTCTCCTGGCAGTGCGAACGCGGGCGACACAGGTGCGGATCAGACGGCCTACTCAGACGGCCTACCCCGGGCGCTGCGGGATGGGCATGAGGCACCAAGCCTCAGGGCGGCGACGGCTCGAGAACCGGGTGGGCAGTTGCGGCCGCCGTCGACCAATAGTGGGCGACGCATTGTGCAAACGCTGTCGGGCTTTCGCAATAGAGCCTGAGGCCCAGCACGCGCGCATCCGCGCGCAACGCGTCCTGCCGGTCACGGGCGAATGCGGCGATGAGTTTTCCTTGCATGGGCGTTACGCGCACGCCGGTTGCCTCTGCGAGCGTGTGAGCCATCATCGCGATATCGTGGTCCTCGCCCAACAGGGCGGAGAGTTGGCGTGCGGTCGCTATGCGGGCGTCGAACAGTTCAGGCCAAGCCGGTGTCAACAGCGACATGTGCCGCCAATGGTGCTGGACGCGCTTGCGCCAGTCGTGGAATGCTTCAGCGTCTTGACTGTCGTAGGCGAGGCCCATGGCCCGCAGGCCCTGGGCGTAGCTCCGTTCAAGGCCGCCCCAGGCGATCGCATAGCGGTCTGCTTTGCCGGCGCCCTTGATGGCGAGATCTGCAAACGCGGCCCGGCCCTCGGCCAGGCGCGCACGCGCATCGGCAATGACTTCAGGATCAGCTGTGGCTTGAATGTTGGCTGGCACGGGCGCGATGCGCTTGGCGAGCGCTGAGAACGCTGCCCGCGTGCGCCCGGCAGCAAGGCCTTCCAGTTTCACGATTGTCTCGACGAGGACGTGCTGATCGCGCGTCGCAGACAAGAGACGTCCGATGTCACGGTAGCGCGCGTTTTCCATCGTGAAGGTCTGCGCCGAAAGACCAGGGCGGATCAACCGCAGGAGCGCGCGAACGCGCTTCAAGGTTTTGCGTGTGGCGTGCACAGCAATACCGGGCGCGGCGTTTGACTCAAGCGACGTCATCGCGCGGTCAATTTGCTGCAGCCCGATGCGACGGACGCCGTCGTCGAAGGGTTCAGAGACCTTGAAGCGATAGGCCATGGGACGGGGCGGACCTTTGAGACCGGTGAATGAAACTGTCAGCCAACCTACGAGTTCGAGGCAGAAATTCAACCGGGTTAACGGGCGGGTTAACGGGCGGGTTAACGGGCAAGTTGGCAGGCAAGCGCAAGCCACTGCGCGATCCGCGTCTCAGGCGCAGCATGGGCCAGGAAATCCGTGACGACAGCGAGCGATTGAGCGCCGGCGGCAAACGCGCCGGACGCGCGCTCTGGCGTCAGCCCGCCGATGGCGACAAGGGGGAGCGGGCCGATGCGGCGTTTCCATGCGGTAATGCGGTCGAGCCCTTGCGGAGCCCACACCATGGCTTTGAGCTTGGTTTCATAGATCGGGCCAAGGGCGATGTAGTCTGGCTTTGCGGTGAGCGCACGTTCGAGTTCGGCTTGCGTGTGGGTCGAGAGACCTAGCTTCACGCCGGCGGCGCGGATCGCGGCAAGGTCGGCGGTGTCGAGATCTTCCTGGCCCAGGTGGACATAGGTCGCGCCCAGCGCGATCGCGTCCTGCCAATAGTCATTGACGATCAATTGGACGCCATGGGCCGCGCATATGGCAAGGCTGTCTGCGATTTGACGCGTGGTCTCGGCGGGGCTTGCATCTTTCAGTCGCAGTTGGACGGTCGCGATGCCGAGCGGGGCGAGGCGGCGGACCCAGCCAGCGTCCGGCACGATGGGATAGAAGCGCGCGGGCTGGGGCTGTGGGATCAGCGCACTCACGATGGGCGCACTCACGACGGGAGCTTGTCGAGCGCGGGGAGGCCGACCGTCGGTGAGGACGGTTCTGCCATGTCGCGAGGGGCCATCAATCCAGCGAGATAAGCCGACCGACCGGCATCGATTGCGGCAGCGAACGCGGTTGCCATGCGCGGCGGATCGGCGGCTTTGGCAACGGCGGTGTTCAAGAGGCAGGCGTCGTAGCCCAGTTCCATGGCCGCTGCCGCGTGCGACGGCGCGCCAAGTCCGGCGTCCACGACCAAGGGCACATCGGGAACAAACGCGCGCAGCAGACGCAATCCGTAGGCGTTGTTGAGGCCGCGTCCGCTGCCGATGGGTGCCCCCCATGGCATCAGAACTTCACAGCCCGCCCGCAATAGACGGTCGCAAACCGACAGGTCTTCGGTTGTATAAGGGAAGACTTTGAAGCCATCGGCTGTCAGCGCCTGTGCGGCTTCGACCAGGCCGAACACCTCCGGCTGCAAGGTATCGTCGTTGGCGATCACCTCGAGCTTGATCCAGTCGGTTGCAAACAACTCCCGCGCCATGTGCGCCGTGGTGATCGCTTCGCGTGCGGTGTGGCACCCCGCCGTATTTGGCAGCACGCGCACGCCCAGATCGCGGACGAGGCCTAGAAAATGCCCACCTGTGCGTCCGCGGGCCTGCTCGCGGCGGAGCGAGACCGTCACGATCCCAGCGCCACTCGCTTTGACGCTCTCGGACAGGATCGCAGGCGAGGGGTACAGCGCCGTGCCGAGCATCAGCCGGGACGGGACGGTCTCGCCGTAGAGCCTGAAGGGTGTATCCCGGGTTGGAGAGGGACGCTGTGGCGCGAGGGCGTTCATACTGAGGGTCCGGGTTATTGGGTAGGGGTTAGGGAGTAGGGGTTGGGGAGTAGGGAGTAGGGAGTAGGGAGTAGGGAGT
>JBBRKD010000202.1:0-4586 GCA_038218255.1 Hyphomicrobiales bacterium
CGACGCTGCCAAGAACGCAGATGCGGTAAAGCAACTCCACGCGCTTGGTGCCAAGGCGAGCGTCATCCCCGTCGACGTACTGAAGGAGGAGTCCTGCCGCGCACTGATCGCCGACACGATGAAGGCGCACGGCCGCCTCGACATCCTTGTGAACAACGCCGGCATGAGCATCCGCAAGCAACCCGAGGATTATACGCTGACCGAATGGCACACCGTGCTCGACAGCAACCTCACCAGCGCCTTCCTGTGCAGCCACGCCGCCTTCCCCGCGATGAAGAAGGGCGGTTCGGGCAAGATCATCAACATCGGCTCGATGATGTCGATCTTCGGTGCCCCTTTCGCGACCGCCTATGCCGCGAGCAAGGGCGGCATCGTGCAGATGAGCAAGGCGATGGCCACCGCGTGGGCCAAGGACAACATCCAGGTGAACGCCATCCTGCCGGGCTGGATCGACACCGCGCTCACCCGGCGCGCGCGCGAGCAGATATCGGGCCTGCATGACTCAGTGCTGAAGCGCACGCCGGCCGGACGCTGGGGCGAACCGTCGGACTTCGCGGGCATCGCGGTGTTTCTGGCGGCGGCGGCCTCGGACTTCGTCACCGGCGCCGCAATCACCGTCGACGGCGGCTACTCAGTGGTCGGCTGACACGAGTCTCAGCCGCCGGCAGTGCGAAGGCTCGACTGCGGGAAGAAGCTCGGATTGCGCCGGATTTCGGCGCTGCGCGCCGATATCGGAAGATTCTTGAGCATGAGGTAGTACGAGAGCTGCCTCTGGGCGCTGGCTTCCGTGAGATCGCGGCGGCTGACGACCAGCGCATTCGTCGGATCGCCCGACATGGCGTAAGCGAAGGCGAGGTTCTGCCGGATGCGTGCGTCCACTCCACGCCCGCTTGCCAGCGGCACGAGTTGGGCGACCGCTTCCTGACCGCGCCCCGATATCGCCAGCGACAGGCCGAGATTGCTGCGCAGCGCCAGGGAGTCGGGCGCGAGGGCGATGCCCTCCCGGTAGCGCGCCTGAGCCTCCTCATGCTGCCCCTGCATGTCGAGCGCCACGCCCATGGCGTTCATCGCACGATAGTCGCCGGCGTCGGCCTGCAGCGCCGCCGCGAGCTGGCCGACGGCGAGCGAAGGCTGGCCCATGGAAAGCAAAGCCGAGGCAAGTCCCCGCCGAGCGACCGGATCTCCGCCGCGTTTGGCGAGCACATCGCGAAACTGCGCCGCTGCCTCGTCGCTTGCCCCCAGGGCAAGATACGACTGGCCAAGCCCCAGCTTCGCCTCCATGCCGTCCGGATTGACCTGAAGCGCACGCCCGTAGAGCGGGATCGATTCGCCGACGGCGCCTGATTTACGCGCCTGATCCGCTTGCTGGACACTGGTCGAGTAGCTGTCGCCCTTCGACGATGAGCCATCGGCATCGAGGCCGCATGCCGCCAAGACAAGCGCCAGACACGCGCTGATGATCGGCGTCAGCTTCATCCCTACCCCGACGATACTCTCCGGCCGCCTCCGCCAACGGAGCGCTCAGGCTTGTAGAATATCAAAGGATAGGGGGTCCCCGCAACCAAAGCCCCAACATTTGGCGCTATCTGCCCACAACTATTGGCTAATGTGCCTTAGCTCGTCTTGCGGATGGCCTGGGCGGTGGCCGTCATGGTGCGCGTGCTGCCAAGCCCGAGATATTTGGCGACGAAGGTGAACGTGTAGCTCCCGGTAATTACCGTGCAGGTGACGGTGCCGTTAGAATTGCACGGCACTGTATTTGCGTAACTGAAGGTGATCAGGCTCGACGAGCCGCCCAGCATTGGCTGTGTCTGCATGTATGTCGTAACGGCGGACGACGCGACAGTCGGGTTCAGCATGTAATAGCGCGCCGCCGCCTCAACGACGCCCTCGAGGCCCTGGCGCACGTAGAACATGCGGCCGAATTCCAGGCTACCCAGCAGGATGGTGAACAACACAGGCGCCAGGATGCCGAATTCGATGGCCGCGCCGCCGCACCGGTCTCCGAGCAGTCGTCGGAGGATTGCTCTCGCCATGTCAGGGAAGGAGCGTCGTGACCGACGCCGTGATCGACGTCGGGGCGGACCAGTTACCCAGGCTGCCGAAATGAAGTCCGGCCACGCCGACCACCGACGTGAATGATCTTGTGGTGGTCACGGTGAGATAATACTTGAGCGTCGTGCACGTGGGCTTCGGCGAACAGTTGGGGATGCCGACCCCCGATGTGCATTCACAGAACATCGAGTTAGTGGAAGTGACGCCGGTGAGGCTCGTTGACGCCACGGCCGTCGTGTTCACACTCGTCAGATCGGTGGTGGTCAGTACGCCGGCGTTGGACGCCACGATACCGTATTGGGCGCCTGAACGCGCCGCCTGCAGCATCGACGATTTGTCGAGCGCAAACCGCCCGAGATCGAGCATGCCGATCAGCATGATGCTGAGCACAGGCAAAGCCAGCGCGAATTCGATCATCATATTTCCGCCGTCGTGACGGCAGAGCCTCTGCGCCTTGAGCAAAATGCCCCGCTTCATAGGTCGACTATTGTACAAGTGTTGCCTTCGTCGATATCGTTGTGTTCGTGACGGGAGCCGTCGTCGTCGTCGTGGTCGCGTACCCACCCGTCCCCGTCACTGTGGTGCCCGTCACTGTGGTGCAGCCGGCGACATAGTTCGAGCTGTACGACTCGAAGTGAATGTATCGACCGATCCACACCGTGCAGCCATTCGAACTATTCGAGCCCGAGCTGCTGATGCTCGAGATTCTAATCGCGTTGTTGGGAAAATAGATCGCCCCCGACAGAGTAGCGGTGCTGAGCGAGCTCAGGGTGAAGATCTTCGACGTCGATGCCATCGTACCCACAGTGGCTCTGCGATCCTGGAAGAACAGGACACCGGGATAGGCATAGGTACTGGTGGCCGCGGTGACAGTCGGTGCATTCAACGTGATGGTACTCTCTGAAGAGATATTCACCCCGCCTATGCTGGCATTGTTTCCCGACGTCTGCGTCAGAACAAAGGTCGTCCCCGCGGTGCCTGTGCAGGTCGGGCACGACACGGTGCTACCGCCCGAAACAACGAGATCACCGTTGGTGATGTAGTAGGTCCCCGGTTGGAAGTACACGCTGGAGAACCCCGAAACCGTCATGCCATTGCAGTAGGTGCCCGCAGGGATCGAGATCGAACTGCCACCGGAGGGCCTATAGTTCGTCTGAGTGCAAGTGCCGGGCGACGGCGTCGCGAGACTCGCATAAGGATCGACGATCGTCGACGTCTGGTTCTGAAGCGCCGCGCTAGCGGCCGGCGTCATGCTGCCATAGCTCGACACCGAGAACGTGCCTCGCGTCCATATCCCGGCGGGCCTAGCCAGCGTTGCGCTGCCGAAGTTCGTCATATTGACCGAGGCGCTGCTGCCTGTGCCGGTCGCGATGCTGTTCGACAGAATCAAGCAGTCGCTCGTGAAATTGCCGAACGACGCGAAGCTCACTCCCTGTTCGGCGAGCGGAGTCAGAGCGACTAGGCAACCGCCCGAGGTCGTGTTGGTCGAGGTCGTTGTTACGTTCGTCGTCGTCGTCGTCGTCGTGGTGACTGGTATCGCTACTGATCGAGCTGTCAGCGCGTAGCCGCTGCTCGCCTTGTTGAGGACGGAAGCAAACGTGAGGTTCTGCGTCTTGGTGACGACGACCTCCACGGCACCCGGGGTGTTGATGTTCGAGCCCTGGGTCGGCGGAGTGTTCACCGTGACGGTGACGGTGTTCGTGCCGTTGGTGAAGCCGTTGCGCTGGGCCTCGTAGAGCGCATCGGCAGAGGCCGACGCCGAATTGGTTTTGATGACATCGTAAACATAGGCGAGCGCGGCACTGTCGGCCGCGCCCTGCATCTGATGCTTCACGCGATAGAGTTCGCCAGTCTCCACGCCGATCGCCAAGGCGCCCGCAAGCACCGGAATGACGACCATGTAGGCTAGGACGGATCCGTTTTAGTCGCGGCGGAAACGCCGCCAACCTGACTGCGCAACGCTCAACGTGCGCGAAAAAACTCGCGGCATGCCGGCTCTCCCCCTCAATCGATGCGTGCCTGAAAGAGGCACAATATGAATTTCGACCAATATCTTAAAAAAGCGTCTTAACCCTACGAAACTACGCCGATTTATGTCAAGGCTAATGCCGACATAACCGCCGGTGCAATGAGCACCGTGATCAAGGTCGGCAAGATAAAAACCATCAGGGGCACTGTCATAAGTGCGGGCATCCGAGCGCCCTTCTCCTCGGCCTTGGATTGCCGCGTTTGGCGAAACTCCTGGCTCAGGATGCGCAGCGACCCGGCCAGCGGCGTGCCGTATTTTTCAGTCTGTCTGAGCGCATTCACCAATGCCGCAACGGCGGGCGAATCCGAGCGATCAGACATATTCTCGAGAGCCTGCTGGCGGTCGGGCAGATAGGTGAGCTCGGTGGCGGTCATCTCGAACTCCGCGGCGAGCTCCGGCATCGAGCTGTTCATCTCGCGCGACACGCGGCGAAAGGCAGCGTCGATGCTGAGGCCGGCCTCGACGCAGATGGTCAGCAGGTCGAGTCCCTCGGGAAGCACCG
>JBBRKD010000203.1:0-4562 GCA_038218255.1 Hyphomicrobiales bacterium
GCCGGGTTCAAGCGCCCAGGCGGCGAGTTCAGCGGGTGAGATCGAGGTCGGGTTCTGCGGATCGGGTTCGCCTGCCAAGAGGAGCTCAATGGTATCGCCGCGTGCGCGCAAAAGCCGGTGGGCGGCGATCAGGCAACGTAACCCTTTATCTTCGAGCATGCGCCCGACATAGGCCATTCGCACGGGTCCGGTGGCGGGCTCGGGCAGGGGAATGAGCGCGTCCGTATCGACGCCGGAGCCGGGCACGAGCACAAGCTGGTTTCCCCGCACGCCGACCCGACGCAGGGCCGCGCGATCTTCCGGGTTCTGGACGATTGTCACCGTGCAGGGACGGTTGAGGAGCCCACGGAGAGCGAGTTCGAGCCCGGTGCGAATGACGCGCCCGCGCAGCGAGGTTGCGAGAAACGCCGAGCCGAGGCCGTTGACACTGTTGACGACGCTCAGTTGGGGCAACCCGCGCACGGCGAGCGAGCCGACAAAAAGTGGCTTCATGGCGACGTTGTGGAGCAGGTCAGGCCTGAGGTCGGCGAGCAAGGCGCGTGCGGCGCGCACGGTCGCGATGAGATCGACGGGCGAGGTGCTGCCGCGCTTCAGGTCGAAGGGATGGAGCGTGAAGCCCTCGGCGCGGATGGCGTCGGCCCGGTCGCTGACCTGCGTGACGACGTGGACGTCAAAGCCCGCAGCCTTGGCGGCACGCGCCATTGGGAGCCGGTGACGCCAGAAGGCCCAGTCTTCGGTGACGAGATAAACAAGCTTGCGCGTCACGGAACTTCAGCCTCACCGCTTAGCTGCGGGCATCTGTAACCCACGCTGCTGTCTAGTGCCGCGCCCCAAGCGTCGCAGAGAAGATGCCGACGCGACGCCGCGACATGGCGATCCCGATCATGAGCAGGCCGGGCCATGTGAGGTAGCATAAGATCTCCAGGTTCTCACCAAACGAGTTGATGAAAAGCACCAGCACGACGCCGAGCCCTGCCTGGGCGACGCGGTCCCGCTGGGCCTTGATGAGCAGTTCGCAAAAGGTCCAGGCGAGCGGGGCTGCCAGCGCAAGGAAGCCGACGCCGCCTTTGACGAACAGCAACCCGTTCCAGGTGTGATGCGACCCGATCGGCATGAACTCGACGAGATGCGAGCCGCGCTCGACAGCACCGTGCCCAAACAGCGGCGCTTCGTTGGCCCAGCGATGCTGCGCAATCCGCTGGAGCGTGGCGCGCACCCGCGAGCTGTCGGCGCGCGCGTTGTTGAACTGCGTGACAGCCGCATCGAGGGCCGCAACGACGGATGTGTACATTAACGCCATGCCAAAGGCTGCAACCCCGCCGACGGCGGCAACGACCGGGCGATAGAGATTGGACAGAACTGGAAGCGCCAGCAGAATGACGGGGATCGCAACAAGCGACAGCCGCGATTTGGCGAGATAACAGACGACGACCGCACACACGACGGCAACGATGCGCCAGCGCCAATCGCGATCGAAGATGCCGATGACCATGGCGACCTGGGCGACCAGGGCCGCCGCTGGCCCCCAGGGCGCATAGAACCGGAAACGCACGTCCGTCGTGCCAGGATCGATCCAGTGCGTGCCGACCTCAAAAAACGTGGGGCTCGCCCCACCGGCATAAAACAGCGGCGAGGTGTAGATCACCGAGGGCAGCCCGACGAGGCTGGCTGCGATGAAGATCGGCGTGAGCGCGAGCGTCTGCGCGCTCAAGATATTGATCGCGCGGGTAATGACGTGGGGTCGAATGCGCAGCGATGCGCCAGCAAACGGCAGCACGGCAAACAGCGCCCAGCCCTTGGCCCAGCCAAACAGCGACTTGATGATGTCGACGAGCGAGAGATCGTAGTTCAGATGTCCGACGACGAGAGCGAGCGCCATCAAGACGACGCCTGCGATCCACACCCACACCCCAATCGGGATGGGCTTCAAGTCAGAGGGGTCGTCGTCGAGCAGGCCGAGACGGCGCGCAGATCCCCACAGCGCCAGACCCCACGCGAGCGCTGGATAGACATGATAGAGCGCGCCCAAGGCCCACAGGCCCCAGGTCGCGACGATCACCCAATGGACGACGGTTTCTTCCGGCGTCTTGACGTCTGCCGATAGTGCAGCCAAGCGAGCCCCCCGGCGAAAAGTGAAAACAGCGTGCCGAGCAGGCCGCCAGCAAACGCATTCCAGCGTCGGGGTTGCTCATGACCGTCGGGCAGATTGGGCGCAGCCAGCACCTGGACGATGGGGTAAGCCCCGTAGATGTCCGATTTCGACGTGTCGACGCGGGCGAGTGCCGACGCATAAACGGCTTCGGCCAACAGGTGGTTTTTACGCAAGTCTTCGAGTGCGGCGGCGGCCCCTGACAGGCGCGCCACTTCATTTTCGAGGCGGGTCTTGTCCACGGAGATGCTTTCGATCTCGCGGCGCTTACCCTCGGCAAGCGCTTCGTTGCGGACAAGCTGCTGGAGCAGTTCGGCCTGGCGCGAGACGTTGGTCATGAGCATCAGCACGCGCCCTTCAGCGTCTGAACCAACACCGAGGCGAGCGAGGAGACGCCGCAGTTCGTTCCGCGTCGCATCAAGTTTTTTGCCGATGGTGATCATGACGGGGTTGGCGGGCCCGAGGCGATTGGATTCGATGGTGTGGAGCGCAGACGCATCCGCATAGTCTGACACGACCTTGGAGAGCGCGGCATCACCTGCCATCCGCAGCGCGATGCTTGCGCCCGCGCTATCAACGCCGAGCCGGTCGGCGAACCGGACCGGCTCCTGTTCGAGGCGGCCAAGTTCGCCAGAAAGGTCTGAGAGGCGGCGACGGACGGCCGCGAGGCTCGCCACGGTTTCGTTGAACTGATTGGTTGAGACGAGACCGCTTTTCAACTGTACGTCGGCGATATTCTGGCGCGCGATGTCGACGGCGTCTTGGTACCCCTTGAGGTTTTCCGTGATGGCGAAGGCCCGCTTGGCGAGTTCATCGCGACGCAGCACTTCGAGCTGTTTGTTCAGCGCTTCGATGGAGGCGATCGCTTTTTTCTGGGCGAGTTCAGGCGATGCGGCGCCCATCTCGAACTGCATCAACCCGGTTTCGTCGATGAGCTTGATGCGTGGGCGGCCGAAGTCCTTGTAGGTCATGCCGAGTGTTTCGGCGGCGGCCACCCGCACGCTGTCGCTATCGGCGATCTCCTTGTAGACGACTTTTGGCGAGAGCGAGACGCTGCCAAACGGGGAGTTCGCCGTCGAGGTCGCTTGCCCGACGGTTTCAAGGTGCATGGTCGCGCTTTGCGCCGAGCCAGGCAGAATGAGCGTCCAGCGGCTCACGTATTTCACCGGCGTGAAGGCGAGATAGGCGGCAGCCAAAATCCAGGCAAGCAGGGCGCCGAAAAAAGCCCGTCGCGCGATCATGAACACAACCGCACGATCGGCAGCCGACAGCCCGAACAGCTTGCGCCGTCCGCCGTTCCAGACCGGGCGGAGGCCCGCGTTCAAATCGTTAGCGAGGGACATGATCAGGGGAAATCCACGGGCACACTGGGTCGTCGTGACCGATAGAGATACGACCCAACCCCTTACGAAACCGTTGAAGACCGTCCCGCAAAGCGGGATAGGCGCGTGGAGGGAACGCGGGCCGTGAAAGGGGGGCGCAGGACAGGTGCGCGCAGGGGGCAGTTGCCCGGTGCCTCATTTCAAGGCACCAGAGGCAGAGCCACCAACGAAAGCCGCCCCCGACATGCTGATCCGCATCGCTCCTGTCCTGTTTGTCCTCATGTGGTCGACGGGCTTTATAGGCACCAAGCTCGGGGCGTCGGGCGCAGAACCGTTCACGTTCCTGACGATGCGCTTTGCCCTGGTGCTGGCCATACTTGCCCCGCTGGGGCTATGGTTGGCCGGACCGCGATTGACCAACGCACAGCGCGGCCACGCAATGGCTGTCGGGTTGCTGATGCATGCGTCTTATTTGGGCGGCGTAATGTGGGCACTCCGCCACGGGATGGCGTCGAACGTATCGGCGCTCATCGTCTCGCTGCAGCCGATCTTGACGGCGGTGCTGGCAGGCTTGCTCCTGCGCGAACAGATCACGCGGACGCACTGGTTGGGGCTGGCGCTAGGGTTGATCGGCACCGGTATGGTGATCACGCCCAAGCTCGCAGCCGCGCAAAGCCTGGGGTCCAGCGCCGAGCTGGGCCCGTTGATTGCTGTGACACTCGCCCTGTTCGCGATCACGGCCGGCACGATCTATCAGAAGCGGTTCACGACCGGTATCGATCTCGTGTCGGGCGCGATCTGGCAATATGTCGGCGGGCTCGCGGTGGTCATTCCGCTCGCGCTGATGGTCGAAACACGGCACGTGGACTGGACGCCCGGCGTCGTCGGCGCTCTGATCTGGCTCGTATTCGTCTTGTCGATCGGCGCGACCGGGTTGCTGATGCTGCTGATCCGGGAAAAGGCGGTCTCAAGTACGACGGGGCTGTTTTATCTGGTGCCGGGCGTTACGGCGGTGATGTCCTACGTGATGTTTGGTGAGCAGTTAACGAGGCTCCAGCTCGCGGGATTGGGCGTTGTGACGGTGGCGGTGA
>JBBRKD010000204.1:0-4549 GCA_038218255.1 Hyphomicrobiales bacterium
ATCGCAGGCGCGGGCCTCGACGTGTTCGAGCACGAACCCTCGATCAATCCCAAATTGCTCGCTTCCGATCGCGTGATCGCCCTGCCGCATCTCGGGTCTGCCACCGTTGAGGGTCGCATCGACATGGGCGAGAAAGTGATCATGAACATCAAGGCGTTCGTCGATGGCCATGCGCCACCCGACCGCGTGCATCCGGCGATGTTTTAAGACGACACTGCGCGTAAAACTGTCATCGCCGGACGACCACAAGAGGGGCTCCGGTAGGCGGCGACGGGAGCCGGTCCAAAACGATCGACCCCCGCGAGATCGATCGCTTTGACGGCGTGCCTTAAACTTCGAGCACTACGCGCCCGCGCACATGGCCCGCGAGGATCTCCGGTGCGAGGCCGATCACGTCGGCGAGGGGGCGGGTGACCGTCAACGCATCGAGCTTGGCGATATCGAGATCGCGCGCGAGGCGATCCCACGCCGCAATGCGCCGGGCTTTGGGCGCGTTCACACTGTCGATGCCAGCCAGCGTCACGCCGCGCAGGATGAAGGGCGCAACCGACGTCGGCAAGTCCATGCCCTGCGCAAGCCCGCAGGCGGCAACACAGCCGCCGTACTTCGTTTGGCTGATGGCATTGGCAAGCGTTGTCGAGCCCGCGACATCGATGACGCCCGCAAAGCGCTCCTTGGCGAGCGGCTTGGCGGGGCCTGAAAAATCGGCGCGGTTGAGGACATCTTTTGCGCCGAGCCCTTTAAGGAACTCCGCTTCCTCCGCGCGCCCCGTGGAGGCAGCGACCTCATAGCCGAGCTTGGCGAGCACGGAGACGGCGACGCTGCCAACCCCACCGGCGGCCCCCGTGACGAGGATAGGGCCAGAGCCTGGCATCACGCCGTGGAATTCAAGCGCCAGAACGCAGAGCATCGCGGTGTAGCCCGCCGTGCCAATCGCCATGGCCTGCGCGTTGCTGAACCCGGCTGGCGCCTTGACGAGCCAGTCCGATTTGACGCGCGCCCGTTGCGCATAGCCGCCGTGATGGCTTTCGCCGACGCCCCAGCCGTTGAGGATCACCCGGTCGCCGGGGGCAAACTCGGCGCTGCCCGATGAGATCACCGTGCCTGAGAAATCAATGCCGGGGATCAGCGGGAATTTGCGAATGACCGGGGCCTTCCCGGTGAGCGCAAGGCCGTCCTTGTAGTTGATCGTCGTGTGCGAGACGGCGACATCGACGTCTCCTGGCATTAGGTCGGCGACCGCAATCTGGGTCCAGGCAACCTGCTGGCCACTACCCTCGGGCTTTGAGATCAAGAATCCGTGGAACTGATCGCTGTCTGCTGCTGTCATGATCGCCTTTGTTGGTTCAGGCGCTGCGTTGCGCTGGCTTCCGATCCGCGCATAAGCGAGTGCGCGCGGCTTGTCACGCTGTCACGCAGCTGCCACGGCAGGTTGGCCTTGCTGCCACGCCAAGGTTAATTCAGGAAAAGCCGCTTTGGACTGAGCCACACGACGAAAGTATCCAAAGCAACGCACCGCACAAACTAAAGTCTAGAGACGCAATTCTCAAATATAAGATTTCAAATATTTAGTATAATGACGTCGCTCGGCTCACGCCTTGACGTTATACTGTGACGAAATGAACGCACGCGCGTGGCAAAGCTGACGCAAACCACGCGCTGCCGCGTCAACGCGGACAAAATCGCCGCTGCACTGCAAAAAACAGCATGAAAAACACTTGGCGAACCTCCAGGCGGCGTTCTAACTTCATCCGACCATTGGTAAAGCGGGATCCATGGGTCAGCAACGGATCGACCGAACGCCAGAATAAGAAAATGCCAGAACAACAGAATGCCAGAACAACAGAATGACTGAGCGAGACGGGGGTTTTAACCACCGGCACAGGAGGTCTTGATGGACACGACACACCGGACGATGACCCAGCAGGGTTCGACGATGCGAGATGCGTCGTCACGCGATATAACGATGCGCTTGAGCTGGGTGGCAGCCGCCTTTTCCTTCGGCCTCATTGCAGCCGTCGTACTCGGGATGGTTTAGCTCAACGTTCGAGCCGACCGGCCATACGGGCGACGGTACGCATCTGCAAGGCGATCAGCCGTCCGCGCGCTATCGATCAACAGCCAAACGCCAACACCCAGCCGCGACTGATGAAGCCAATCAGCCGCGGCGAACCATGTAACCGACAATCGCCCCGATCAGCGGCAAATATAGCAGCGGGAATTTCAAGGGGCTCGCATCCATCAGACCGGGCACCTTCGTGAGCGCTGCCCCGATCAGCGCCCCGACGAGGGCAGCGCCCAGCGTCCTGGTTGAGGGCTGGCCGACGTCCTTGAGCGCAAACGAACCGACGAGGCCGACGACCCAGACGATCACAGCAAATATCGCCGCATGGACAAATATCTTGAGATCGCCCGATACCGGGATTTGCGAAAGCAGAAGCGGTGAACCCAACAGCGCGACCGCAAACTGGAGCGCAACCAGAATGATTTGTCCAAGCATTGACCCGTCCCCCTGATGCAACCCCTCGTCCCTAGACGACGGCGCGGCAACATACAATCACGCGCATGCGGTCATCCGACGTCCGACGAGCTGGCGCCGAGGTCACACAGCACTGCGAACACGGCTATACTCGACCATCCCATCGTCGGCGCACTCACGGTTTGGGCAACCAGACGTTTTCCCGTAACGTGCCGCTGGCGCCCACCACACCATTCCCGGCAGCGTCAGCAATGACGTTGCTCTCGTCGGCTTGCGCTACTCCGCAGCCGCCGGCCGTGGATGAACTGCGCCGTGGTCGGTGCCGATGGCTGCGTGCGGATCGCCAGCTGAACTTAGACGAAACTGCCTCGGATTCGGCTTACTATTCTTTTCCTCTTTTTTTACAAAACTACGCTTTTTTCGCTCACCGCATGCAATAATCCTAGCTATCATTTCATCAAAGTCGCAAACGGCGTTTATCTCGGCAGGACCTAACCCAAATAGCGCTGAGGCTGTTGCAGACTCTTCGTCTGAATCAGTGAAATCATTATGATGAATGCATTCACATCGAAAAACATAAATAGGGGCAAGCGTCCCGGGATCAACATAGCTTTCCAAGAAAGTGATTGGTAAAACTTGCGGCTAGATCATAAGCTCGTCCTTGTACTGCACAAGAAAATACAAATCCGAACTTTGGAACATTTTTTCTGCTGGTATTTGTGAAAACTCAAAGTGTCGATTTGTGGTCATTTTTCCTACTCGCCGTCCTGAGTTTAGCCGTCATTGCAAGAGCAGCTTACGGGCCAGTCAGACAATTCATACAGCTTCAGTAGCAACCCGGTAATGCTACGCGTCACGCTTTTTACTTTTGATCGCTGCCCAACTTTGCAACTTTCCACACCGCGCGGACCGCACTGTGTTACGCATTTTGCCAATTCCGCTAGCGAACAGTCACGAAACTGCTTTGCCGGTGCGCACTGCTCAACATTTGTTGGTAACTGCGGAAGCGATTGGGGACCAGACATTAGGCCAAAGCGATCTACCCACCTTTGCGGACTCCCACCCGCATACCCATACACACTCGGCCCATCAACAAATCCCAACGGATCGGGTTGGGTGTAGCGGCCCAGCGGTCGATCGTAGCTGCGGTGCCAGTTATCATGCAAGCCTGTTTCAAACCTGGAACAATTGGCCGCCAGCGCGCAGCATTGTCATCAGCTCAGATGCGAGCGTTGAGCGTCGCGCCAATGTCAGCGGCGACCATTTGCCAGATGCGAACCGCTAAGCGGTTGCGGGTTGGCCGCTGAACCGGGCAATGCGGTCAAGCGGCACGTTCAGCGCATAAAGAACCATGCACGCGCAATGGCGCAGCGCACGAGCGCCGTAGCCCAGGCTGCGGTCTGCGCGGCGGTGAGAGAGGGCTGCCGAACGCAAGCGGATGAGGCGGCTGCGGCCGATGCGTCGCGTCAGGTCGATATCTTCCAACATCGGCATCGGCTTGTATCCTCCAACATCCGTGTACAGCGATTTCGACACGAGCAGACCCTGCTCGCCGTGCGCGACACCAAGCGCGCGACCGGCAAGGTTTGTCAGGGCTTCCGTGATGCGCGGCCCTGCGCCATCGTCGTCGACCTCATACCGGAAGACGGCGGCTGTGTCAGGCGAACGCCCGCTCTGGGTGCGCGCGATGACGGCTTCGGCTTCGCGCTCCCAGCCCGGCGCGAGCGCACAATCTGGGTTGACGAACAGCAGCCACGAAAAGCGAGCGCGTTGGGCACCCACGATCAACGCGTGCGCGCGCGGGCCCGAGACGGGCACGACATCTGCGCCTGCACCGTCGGCGATGCGAAGCGTTTGATCTATCGAACCGGTGTCGACGATCAGCACCTCGCGCACCAAGCCATCCACGGCTGCGGGAACGAGACTGCCGAGCGTGGCCGACAGGGTGGCCGCGGAATTGTGGGTCGCAATAATGACAGTGATCATGTCATGATTTTGACATGATCCAGGCGGGTCGGCAAGGAACAGAAAGCCGCGCGAGGGAGGCGGTCGCCTCATGTTGGCAGCACC
>JBBRKD010000205.1:0-4545 GCA_038218255.1 Hyphomicrobiales bacterium
GCTTCTTTGGGCAGCTCCCCTCTTGTGTTTGTTTGGCTTGGGCTATGCCCTGATGCGGGCGAGCGGGTACTTTTCCCCCCAAACCACAGCACATGCGACCGCTGCCACACCTCTGAGCCCTGATGAAGAGCGTCGGTTGAAGTCGCTGCTCGGGTCGCCACCAGATGCTTGAGCGCCGCTTGCGTTCAGACGCCTGAGCATTACCAACTGTTAAGCCCATCGAAAGGCCCGTGTAATCCGCCAGGCTCTATCCCTTTGCGGGACGACTTTCCGTCCTATCAGGCCGCCTGGAGACCCAACCCATGCCTGCAGTCCTAACGACACGCTCATATCGCGCCGCCTTGCTGGCAGCGGTGGCCGCTTGCGCGCTCGCGTACCCCCTCGCGCCGAGCTTAGCCCAGTTAAAGTCCGATGCAGCCGGGCAATCGGCCGTAGCGCCCGGGCCGTCCTTTGCCGATCTCGTGGCGCGCGTGAAGCCATCCGTCGTTTCGATTTCGGTCACGACCGGCGATGGTAGCAAGGTCGCCGACGCCCGCAAGGGTAAGGGGCCAAAAGGCGCTCCAGGTGCTCCTGGCATTCCCGACCTTCCCGACGATCATCCTCTGAACGATTTCTTCAAAAACTTCCCACGCGGTGGCCAGGGCGGCGCTGAACCAAACGAGCGCCCCGCAATGGCGCAAGGGTCGGGCTTCGTCATCTCAGCCGACGGCTATGTCGTGACCAACAATCACGTGGTGGAAAACGCCTCCAAGGTCACGATCAGCTTTGACGGCAAAGAAAAGTTCGAAGCCGAAGTTATCGGCACCGATCCTCGTACCGATCTCGGCCTCCTGAAGATCAAGGCCAAGACCGATAAGCCGTTCCCGTTCGTCAAGTTTGCCACGGCGCCGGGTCGCGTTGGCGACTGGGTGGTCGCCGTGGGCAATCCGTTCGGTTTGGGCGGCACGGTAACAGCTGGCATCATTTCGGCCTTTGGTCGCGATATCGGCTCTGGTCCCTATGACTTCCTACAGATAGATGCGGCGGTAAATCGCGGGAACTCCGGCGGTCCCACGTTCAATCTCGAAGGCGAAGTCTTGGGCGTTAACACGGCGATCTTCTCACCATCGGGTGGCAGCGTCGGTATCGCATTCGCGATTCCGGCCAAGACGGCGATCGAAGTGGTCAACCAGCTCAAGTCGTCGGGCGCGGTCAGCCGCGGCTGGCTTGGTGTCAAGATCCAGAACGTCGATGAAGATACAGCGTCGAGCCTGGGTCTGACGGACCCACGCGGCGCGCTTGTGACCGAAATCACCGCCAACGGGCCGGCAGCCACTTCGGGCCTGAAAGCCCAGGATGCCATCCTGCAGATCAACAACGACCCGATCGCCGACAGCCGCGATCTGGCCCGCCGCATTGCCGAACTTTCGCCCAACACCACGGTTGACGTGAAAGTCTGGCGGAACAACGCCGAAGCGCTCGTGAAGGTGAAACTTGGCACGTTCCCAGGCGGCAAGGAGGAAGTCGCGAAGGTCGAAACGTCCAAGCCGTCCTCAACGACCGTCGACCTTGAGCAGCTTGGCCTGACATTATTGCCGGCCCGCGGCACGGGCGGCGTCAAGGATGGGGCCGTCATCGCCGAAGTTGCTCCTGGCTCTGATGCCGCAGCAAAAGGCTTGAAATCGGGTGACATCATTCTCGCCATCGGCGGCGAAACGGTCGCCACGCCTGAAGATGTCGTCGCTGGCGTGCAGAAAGCCCAAAGCCAAAAGCGCAAGGCCGTGCTCCTTCATGTGAAGTCCGCCGACCAGAAGCGTTTCGTGCCGGTCCAACTCAAGGGCTGACACCGCTCCTTGGTCCGGTCATAACAACGGCGGTCGCAAGTCAACAGGCTTGCGATCGTCGTGCTGTTTCGGGTCGAGCTGTCAACGGAAGGCATCACATGCGCGTGCTGGTGATCGAAGACGATCGGGAGACCGCTCAATATCTAGCAAAGTCGCTCAAGGAGAGCGGGCATGCCGCCGACATCGCGTCGGATGGCGCGAGCGGGTTGGAACTCGCCCAAGGCGGGCAACATGATGTTCTGATCGTCGACCGGATGTTGCCCAAGCTCGATGGGCTTTCTGTCATCAAGACGCTGCGCACCGACGGCGTGCGCACGCCGGTGCTCGTTCTTTCCGCGCTCGGCGATGTTGATGACCGCGTGAAAGGCCTGCGCGCTGGTGGCGATGACTATCTAACCAAACCGTACGCCTATAGCGAACTGCTGGCCCGCATCGAGGCGCTGGCGAGACGCGCCGTGCCGGAAGAGCAGGAGACCCGCTATAGCGTGGGCGATCTCATGCTCGACCGCCTGTCGCACCGGGTCACGCGGGGTGGCGAAGCCATCCCGCTCCAGCCGCGCGAATACCGACTGCTCGAATACCTGATGAAGAACGCTGGTCAGGTCGTCACCCGCACCATGCTGCTTGAACACGTCTGGGACTATCATTTCGATCCCCAGACCAACGTCATCGACGTCCACGTCTCACGGCTGCGCGCCAAGATCGACAAGACTTTCGACAAGCCGTTGCTCCACACCGTGCGGGGCGCTGGATACATGATCCGTGACGGAGCTCTTTAGGCGCCTCAACGCGATGGTCTCGACGACGGCGTTCCGGCTTGCGACGGGAACCGTTGCGTTCTTTCTCGTGATTGCAGCAGTGCTGATCGGTTTTTTATTCTGGCAAACCAACCAGGTGCTGACCGAGCAAGTGGTCGCAACGCTTAACGCCGAAGCCGAGGCGCTGAAAGCCGAGGCCAAAACGGGCGGGCAACGGGGTTTGATCGAGGCCGTGGTCGCGCGTTCGCGTCCAGATGGTCCAGGGCTTTACTTCCTCGCCGACCCCGAGGGCAATAAACTGGCTGGAAACCTCAGCCGCTCGCCGCCTGAAATTTCCGGTGAGCGGTCCGGCGGCGTGTTCCGCTACCGGCCCACATTCAACCAGGGCGGTGCCGAGCGCCTGGGCGTCGCCATCCTGGTGCCGATTTCGCGCGCAGAGCGGCTTGTCATCGGTCGCGACATCGAAGATCAGCGCGCCTTTGCCGACGGTGTGAAGCGGCTGTTTTTGATCAGCTCCGTCGTGCTCATGTTGGCCGGCATTGCGACCGCACTCGTGATCAGCCGCATCGTACTCGCCCGCATCGAAGCGATGAACGTAGCGAGCCGCCAGATCATGGCTGGCGATCTCTCGCAGCGTGTGCCCGTCGAAGGCACTGGCGATGAATTGGATGGGCTCGCCATCAACCTCAACGCCATGCTCGACCGCATCGAACAACTCATGGCAGGCTTGCGGGACGTTTCTGAAAACATCGCTCACGATCTCAAGACGCCGCTCAACCGGCTGCGCAATCGCGCCGAAGCTGCTCTCCGGGACACAGGCGGCGAACGCACCTGTCGCGATGCCTTGGAGCGCACGATCGAGGGCGCTGACGATCTTATTAAGACGTTCAACGCGCTGCTGCTGATCGCTCGGCTGGAAGCCAGTGCCGTTGAAAAGTCCACGGAGGCTGTCGATTGCGGAGCGCTGGTGCGCGACGTCGCCGAGCTCTATGCGCCCGTCGCCGAGGAGGCTGGCCTCACGCTTTCGATCACGGATGCGTCCGGCCTTGTTCTCGTCGCGAACCGGCAGCTGATAGGTCAGGCGGTCGCAAACCTGATCGACAACGCCATTAAATACGGCGGAGGTGGCGGCGCGATATCGCCCCGTGCGGGGATCGACGTTTTCGTCGGCATGGCCGGGTCTGACATCGAAATCGCCGTCAGTGACCACGGCCCGGGGATTGCCGTTGCCGACCGCGAGCGGGCGCTGCGCCGGTTCGTCCGTCTTGACGAAAGCCGCACGCAACCAGGCACTGGGCTCGGCCTCAGTCTCGTCGCGGCCGTGACGCGGCTCCACGGTGGCCGAACTATTCTTGAGGACAACGCGCCGGGGCTGAAAGTCAGGCTCCTGTTTCCGGTGACGCCGATAAAACAGTCCCGCAGCCAGGAGCCCGCAAGCATCGCCCAGCTCGTGGGCGCGCGAACGTGACGGAGACCGTCGACAGCCTCCCGCTTGGCCAAGCGATGCGTCCGTTTCCCATCACCGGTCACGACGTTCGCGCGCGTAAAATTTGGGCAGAGCTGAGCGCAGACCCGGCGCTCGCCGTCTGGCGCACACATCAAGTCGTGTCCAGCGTGCTGGAGGCGGCCATCGCAGCGTCTCCCTATCTGACTGGCCTCATGGTGCGCGAGCCCACCCGTCTTGCACGCGTTCTGTCCGCACCACCGGCAGCACATCTCGATCAACTGATCGCCGAGCTGAGTGTTACCATGGCAAGCGGGGCGACCGTTCCGGCTGCCATGACGCTCCTTCGCACGTTCAAGAGCGAGGTTGCCTTGCTGTGCGCTCTCGCTGATCTGGGCCAAGTGTGGCCCGTGATGACCGTGACACGCGCACTCAGCCGCGCGGCGGACGCAGCGGTGCAATCGGCCGTTCGCCTTCTCTTCCAGCGCGCAGCCGGACGCGGCGACTGGTTGCCGCCCGA
>JBBRKD010000206.1:0-4537 GCA_038218255.1 Hyphomicrobiales bacterium
GACGTAGGCGGCATCCGCGCGGCGTGCGCTTTGCCGGTCGAGGTGCTCAGCGCCGTCGAGCAGGGTCACGGGCATGACCACGCCTTTTCACCAGAGCCGTGCTCCAAAGCAGCAGAGCCGTGCTCCAAAGCAGCAGAGCCGTGCTCGAAGGCAGAAGAGCCGGGCGGCGACGCAACCTGTGGGTCATGCGTCGCGAACGCCGTTGCAATGGGAAGGCTCGGCAGTATAGTCCGGCGCGAAAGTGCGTTTGCGCCTTGGCGAAAAGGCCTCAGCGTGCGCAAAAGGCGTGCGCGGCGACCGTTGGATGCTTTGCATCCGATGTCGCCTGCCACCGCGTCACGAATCGGCCCCGCGCAGGGCAGCACCAATAAGGAACGAAGCCGCATGTTTACGACACCCGCGTTCGCACAGTCGGTTGGAACGGGCGGTGGCCCCATGGATACCTTCCCCCTGGTCATGCTGATGGTGCTCGGCATTGTTTTCTTTCTCGTGATCCGGCCTCAGCAGCAAAAGGCCAAGGAATTCGCGTCGATGATCGATAAGGTGCGCCGAGGGGATACGGTCGTCACGTCCGGCGGTTTCGTCGGCCGCGTGAGCAAGGTCACCGAAGGCTCAGACGAAGTCGAAGTCGAGCTGAACGAGCAGATGAAGATCCGCGTCCTCAAATCAACCCTGCTCAGTGTCCGCTCGAAGAACGAACCCGTGAAAGAGCAGACCTGACGCGGCTACCGCCCCGGCGACAAGCGCCGCCATTCCATGCCACTTGAAAAACACCGCTGAGGCCAGATCCAGTCCATGATGCACTTCACCCGCGGCAAAACCTTAAGCATTCTGGCCATCTGCTTGGCAGGGTTTCTCGCCTGCATACCCAATTTCCTGTCGGACGCAACGTTCAAGGGCCTGCCGTCGTGGATGCAACATCGCATCCAGCTCGGTCTCGACCTGCGCGGTGGCGCGCATCTCTTGATGGCGATGGACAGCGATCAGCTCAAGAAGGACTGGCTCGCCAATATCCGCGAGGACGCACGCAAGCAGCTCCGCGACGCCAAGATCGGCTTCTCCGGGATTGGCAGCACGAACGCAGGTGTCCAGGTCCGGCTCGTCAAGCCCGAGGAAACCGACAGCGCACTGGCGATCCTCAAGAAGCTCGCCCAGCCAGTCGCCGCTACCGGGTTTGCCGGTGGCAACGATCTGGCGGTCGCCAAAGGCAACGAAGCCGGTCTCATCACGATCGAGCCGACCGAGCCGGGCAGCCTCGACCGGGTCTCGAAAGCCGCAGGCGCTGCCATCGAAACCGTCCGCCGCCGCATCGACGCGCTGGGCACAACCGAACCCAACATCGTCCGCCAGGGTCGCGACCGCATTTTGATCCAGGTGCCAGGCGTCGAAGACACCAAGGCCCTCAAGGAGCTGATCGGCAAGACCGCAAAGCTGACCTTCCACGAGGTCCATCCGCAGGTCTCCGTCGAGGAAGCCCGGCAGTCACGCGCGCCATCAGGCTACAAGATCGCCAAGGCTGATCCCAAAGACACCGGCGAACGCGACTATGTGATCAAGGAAGCGCCGGTCGTGGGTGGCGAGGAACTCGCCGACGCACATGCGGGCTTTGACCAGCGCACCAACGAATCCATCATTTCGTTCCGCTTCAATCAGTCGGGCGCCCGCAAGTTCGGCAGCTTCACGAAGGACAACGTCGGCCGTCCGTTTGCCATCGTGTTGGATGCTGGCCGTCCTGAAGAGAAGGTGCTGTCCGCCCCCGTGATCCGCGAAGCGATCCTGGGCGGTTCGGGGCAGATTTCGGGCTCCTACACGCCAGAATCGGCCAACAATTTTGCCATCCAGCTGCGCTCTGGCGCGCTGCCGACCAACCTCACCGTCATCGAGGAGCGGACGGTCGGGGCAAACCTGGGCCAAGACTCGATTGATTCTGGCAAGCGTGCCGCCATCGTCGGCATGATCGCGGTCGTCGGTTTCATGGTGTTTGCGTACGGCTTGCTCGGCGTCATTGCCTCGATTGGTGCAGCCCTCCATGTCGTGCTCGTGTTTGCGATCATGTCGCTGATCGGCTCGACGATGACGCTGCCCGGCATCGCTGGCATCGTGCTCACCATCGGCATGGCGGTCGACGCCAACGTCTTGATCTACGAACGCATCCGCGAAGAATTGCGCGGCGGGAAGCCACCGATTGCCGCCATCAACGCGGGCTTTGAGCGCGCGTACGGCACGATCATCGACAGCCAGCTCACGACGTTCATCGCAGGCCTGGTGATGTTCTTCTTGGGCAGCGGTCCCATTCGCGGCTTTGCCGTCACGCTCACGCTCGGCATCATCACGACGGTCTTCACGGCCTTCACGATCACGCGCATGTTGGTATCCTGGTGGTTGATGGCCCAAAAGACCAAGAAAATCGAAGCCCCGCTTGACTACCGGATGGCACGCACTGCGACGTCGGTGCGAACCTCCTGAGCGCTGCAACGACAGACCCTAGAAAGACAGAGACATCACCATGTTCAAAGGCGTCGATTTTTTCCCGCACGGCACCAACTGGAAGGTCATCGATAAGCGGACGTATTTCGTCGGCCTGTCGTGGGCGTTTGCCATCCTATCGGCCGTCCTCCTGATGACGCGCGGGCTCAACTACGGCGTCGACTTCAAAGGCGGTTCGCTCATCGAAGTGCAGGCCAAGTCTGGAACGCTGGACGTCGGCAGCCTGCGCGAGCAGCTAAACAAGCTCGGCTACGGTGAACTCCAGGTGCAAGGCTCAGGCCCAGCCGGTGCGCTGATCCGCGTCGGCCAACAGCCCGGCGCCGACGAAGTCGCTGAATCCAAGGCCCAAGCCACCGCCAACGAGAAGATCAAGGCGGCACTCACCGAGAAGTACGACGTCCGCCGCACCGAAGTCGTCGGCCCCGCCGTGTCCTCCGAACTCAAGATGACCGGCATCTATGCGGTGATCGCGGCCATCGTTGGTGTTCTGCTCTACGTCTGGTTCCGCTTCGAATGGCAGTTTGCGATGGCCGCCGTCGTAGCGCTGGTCCACGACGTGTTCATCACGGTTGGGATGTTCTCGATCCTTTGGTACGAATTCGATCTGTCCGTCGTCGCAGCGCTCCTGACGTTGGCTGGCTATTCGATCAACGATACCGTCGTGGTGTTCGACCGCATCCGTGAGAACCTGCGCAAATACAAGAAAATGCCGCTCAACGATCTGCTCGACCAGTCGATCAACGAGACCTTGTCGCGCACGGTGTTGACCTCGGTCGTCACGTCGCTTGCCGTGCTCGCTCTCTACATTTTCGGCACCAGCGTCATTCACGGGTTCGCGTTCGCGATGCTGTTTGGGATCGTGATCGGCACCTACTCGTCAATTTTCGTCGCCTCGCCCTTGCTGCTCTGGTTCGGCGTCAAACGCGACTGGTCAAACAACCCAGACGCTGCCAAAGCGGCCGTCACGAAGGCCAAGGCTTGAGCGCCGAGGCGGCCCGGGGTTTGATCGGGCACTACCCCGGCCGCGCGCCCATCGACGCCTACGGCAACGGCGGGTTTCGCTTCGCCAGCATGAGCCATCGCGGCTCGATCATGGCGCTGCCGTCCGGCGTATGGGCCTGGGACCCGCCCGAGCCAGAACGGCTGACGATCAAGGACGTGGGTCGCATCTTCGCCGAGCCGCGCGGCGGCGAATTCCAGTTCCTCCTGCTGGGCACCGGGCTGCGCCAAGTGTTTCCAAGCCTTGACGTCCGCCGCGCCTTCCTTGACGCCAACATTGGGCTCGACGTGATGACCACGGGGGCTGCCTGCCGCACCTACAATGTTCTACTGGCCGAAGGCCGCCCCGTCGGAGCAGCCTTTATCGCCGTGCCCTGATCCCACAGGAGACCGCCGCCAATGCTTGAGAGCCATTCCCGCGCGTTTCTCACCGGATTTGCCGCTCTGAGCGTCACGCTGCTCCTCGTGACGCTGCTCGGCTGGATGCAGCCGGGCGATGTCGTGATGCTGCTCGCTCGCTCAGCCCACGTGCTTGCGGCCATGATCTGGATCGGGTTGATCTGGTTCGTCAACGTCGTGCAACTGGCGGTCCTCAAGCAGGCCGATGATGCGGGTCGGGCTGCCGTCATGACGTGGATCGTCCCCCGCGTGGCACGCGAATTCCGCACCGCCGCCAACATCACGGTGATCAGCGGGGCCATCCTCATGTTGGCTCTGGGGTATCTCAACTCCCGCCCACTCGAGGGCTCAACACTCTGGCTATGGGCTGGCGCGCTGGGCGGCATCGCGATGCTCGGCTTCGTCCATGCCAAGATCACGCCAGCCCTCGGCATCCTGCTCGACCCGGTCATCACGAACGCCGCAGCCAACGCCGAGGCGCGTGAAACCGTGCGCCGCTATGCCCGCATCAATCTGTTGCTCTCGCTGCCCGTGACGTTCGCGATGCTGGCTGCGAGCCATGGCTGACGCGCAAACACGTGACGACCTCACCCACATCGCCCGCGCCTGGGCTCCAGACGTCTATATCGCAGCCCTCCTCGCCCCAATCGGC
>JBBRKD010000207.1:0-4512 GCA_038218255.1 Hyphomicrobiales bacterium
ACTATACGACCGCGCGGTGGCGATTATCGCCCGCGAAACAACGGTTACCGTCACGCTTCTGCAACGCCGCCTCGCCATCAGCGCCGGCTGGTCCGCAACGCTGTTGCGCCGCCTCGAGGCCGACGGCATTATCGGTTCTGCCATGCCAGACGGCTGCCACCCGGTCCTGCTCGGCCGGGCTGCCTAAAAGCGCGTAACAAATGGCAGCTCCGCGTCGAAGCGTTTAGAGTCTAACTGTCTGACCAGTCGATTCTGAGGGCGTGCGTTCATGCAGTTTGCGCAAACGATGATCACATTTGCTTGGGGCTATGGAGCCGTCGGTGCGGCCGTCTCGGCGCTGTTTCTCCTGTTTGGCATCGACCGGATCGATCCGGCTGCCAAGGGGACGTATTCGTTCCGCCCCCTCCTCATTCCTGGTATTGTTGTGCTGTGGCCCTTCGTCCTCGTGCGGTGGTTGAGCCTTGAGCGATCGGTCTCACGTCCAACCGCTGGTCAGGAGCACTGACATGCTCCGCGCCCATCGCCGCGCCCACGCCTGGATCTGGACCTTCGCCGGGATCGCGCTCCCGCTGATCCTTGTAGGCGCTCTGATCTACAAAGCGACCCGTCCAGCCCTCCCCGTCAACGTTCGCTTGGCCCCACCAGCGGCTAGCACCGAGATCAAACCGTGAGTGTGAAATACACACCCGTCGGCTGGAACCGGAACAAGCTGATCTACGATGTGATCATGCTGGCAGTCATCACGCTGTACATCCTGGCTTTCGTGCGCTGGGCCCCGCTCTTTGCCCCAGCCGCCGCCGCAATCGATGAACCCATCATTCGCATGCGCGCCTTTGGAAGCTGCGCCTTTATGATGCTCACGTTTGTCCTCTGCATCGGGCCCTTGGCGCGCCTCGATTCCCGCTGGCTGCCGGTGCTCTACAATCGCCGCCATTTCGGCGTGATGACGGCAGCCGTCGCTGCTGCCCACCTGTGGCATATCTCCGATTATTACGCGGCGTTGAGCCCGACACCGCCTGCCGTCGCGATCCTGTCGTCAAATACGAGCTTCGGCCAGCTGCTCGGCTTCCCATTTGAAGTCTTTGGCATCGCGGCCCTGGTGATCCTCGTGATCCTCGCCGTCACGAGCCACGATTTCTGGCTGAGCTTCCTGACGCCGCCGGTGTGGAAAGCCATTCACATGCTGGTGTATGCAGCCTTTGGGCTGGCGACGCTGCACATCGCGTTCGGCCCGCTGCAGGCAACAACGCATCCAGCGCTCGCCGGCGTCGCGCTGGGCGCTGTCAGCCTTGTCGGAGGGTTGCATCTGTGGGCCGCCCGCCGCGACGGCGCGTTCGAACGCGCCAATCCGCTGCCCCCGTCGACCGCCTGGATAGATGCCGGCGACCCGCACACCATTCCTGAAAAACGCGCCCGCACCGTTGTGCTGCCGGACGGCACCCGCGTCGCCCTCTTCCGCTATGACGGCAAGCTGTCGGCCGTCACCAACGTCTGCGTCCACCAGAACGGCCCACTTGGCGAAGGCCGCATCATCGGCGGCAAGGTGACCTGCCCGTGGCACGGCTTCCAGTATCGAGCAGACGACGGCCGTGCCCCAGCCCCCTACACCGAGCGCATCGCGACCTACCGAATAAAGTTCGAGGCCGGCCGTGTTTTCGTTGACCCGACGCCCAACGAGCCCGGCACCCGCGTCGCGCCGCTCTTGCTGATGGAGGCCTGACCCCATGGAACCAGCCCCGCCAAAATCGCAGCCAAAATTGCCAAATGACCCGTTCTTCGTTGGCTATTTCAACAAAGTCCCGGCCAGCATCGCGCTGTTTTCGGTCGCCGTCGGCGCGGGTCTCATCGGCGCGTTTACAGCGATCGGTTTCCTGCTCGCTGCAAATTCCGATCAACCAGACGGCGCCGCCTATGCGCCAGATACCGCCGTCACCGGGGTCTATCAGGCCCAACCCTATCCGCTGCTTCGCATGGCCCCATCGCCCGAGCACCCCCTCGGCCGTGCTCTCCTGCTGTCTGGCGATGGCAAGCGCGGCGCGCAGTCGGTCGGCGATTCCTTTGCAGGCCAATCCGTCGACATCACCGGCTTTGGCTTGAAGCGCGGCTCGATCGACATGCTGATCGTTGAAAAAATCGCAGTGGCAGCAACGCCGTCGCCTCAGCCGGCCGCCGCCGTCCCCCTCGGCCGCTGGCGCATCGGCGGCGAGGTTTGCGATGGCAAATGCGTCGGCGGGGCCATGAAGCCCGGCACCGGGCTTGCCCACAAAGGGTGCGCCAACCTCTGCATCGTCGGTGGCCTCCCCCCGCTCCTCGTCACGGCGCAGCCCGTCGAAGGCTCGACGTTCATGCTGCTGGCGGACGCGGCAGGAATTGCGCTCGCGTCGGGCACCTGGGAAAACTATGTGGCGCGCCCGTCGATCCTCGAAGGCGACCTTGAGCGGCGTGGCGACCTGCTCGTGCTCCGCGTCGACTGGACTAAGGCAGCCTTCCCATGACGCACGCTCCGATACCGCTCAACGAATGGCTCGCCGTTCGCCTCGTCACGGTGGTGGCCCTGGTGGCCGGTGCTTATGTGATCGTGATGCGCTTGCAGGGTTTGATCCAATCGACCGTCCTCAACGAGTTCCCGATTGTCACGACCGTCCTCGCCCTCTTCGCCTACCTCACGCTGGCGAACCTGCTCCTGTTCGGCATCGCAGCCCTCGCCCGCCCCATCGCCCCCTCGCGCATGTGAAGCCGCCCTCCCCACTCGCCACTCCCTACTGCCTACTCCCCTCCCCTAGCTAGCCGTCAGCCCCCGCCGCCCCATTTCGCGCGCAACCCGCAACGCGGCCACCTCGTTCCAGGGTGCTGCGATCACCTGCACGCCGAGCGGCATCTCGCCCGGATTGCGCTTGAGCGGCACGGTGACCACCGGCAGTCCGATGAACGTCAGCGGCTGCGTGTAAATCCCCAGATGGGCCCGCACCGGCATCTCGACGCCGTCGAACACGAATGTTTTCTGCCCGAGCTTAGGCGCTGTGATCGGCGTCGCGAGCGCGAGGATCACGTCGACCGTTTCAAACACGGCCATCACCTCCCGGTGAAACCAGCGCCGGAACCGCTGCGCCTGGATCGCCCAAGCCGCAGGCAGCATCGCGCCTGCGATCAGGCGATTGCGCGTGTCGGGATCAAAGTCATCTGCCCGCGTTTTCAGTCGCTCGCGGTGGAGCGCCCCACCTTCGGCCGCCGACATGACAAACGCTGCCGCCCTGGCCCGGTGCGCCTCGGGGAGAACAACGTCGCTCGCAACCCCAAGCCCATGGGCCACGGCATGGAGCGCTGCCAAAGCGTCAGGTTCGGCACCCTTGAGAAAATAGTCGCCAGCGCGCGCGATCCTAAGGCCGCCCACCCCGCCCTCGTGGGCCGCACCGATCGCCCCATCGGCCGGCGGCTGGCAGATCGGATCGCGCGGATCGCTGCCTTGCAACGCGTCATACACCGCGACCACATCCCCAAGTGTCCGCGCCAACGGCCCGACCGTGTCGAGGCTCGCAACGAATGGAAACGCCCCCGCCCGCGAAATCCGCCCGTACGTGGGCTTGAACCCGTACAGCCCGCACAGCGACGCCGGAACCCGGATCGACCCGTTCGTGTCCGACCCTATGGCAAACGGCACCAATCCGCCCGCAACCGCTGCCGCTGGCCCTCCAGACGACCCCCCCGTCATCCGTGTCACGTCGTGAGGATTGCGCGACGGCCCTTCGTGCGCGTTCTCTCCGGTGAACCCGTAGGCATACTCGTCCATGGTGCAGGCGCCCGTCAGGATCGCGCCAGCAGCCTCCAGCCGTTCGACCACCGTCGCATCCCGCACGGCTGGCGGATGGGAGCGGTTGATCTTCGACCCCGCCCGCGTCACGACGCCTGCAATGTCGAACAGGTTTTTCACCGCAAACGGCACCCCTGCGAGCGGCGGCAACCTCTCACCCGCGCTCCGCCGTCGGTCAATTGCAAGCGCCCGCACAAGCGCCCGGTCAGCCAGAACATCGGTAAAGGCCCCAAGCCGCCCGTTTTCGGCAGCAATTTTTGCGAGCGCGTCCTCAGCGACCGCGACCGCCGTCACCTCGCCACGCTCAATAGACTGTGCGATCTCCAGCGCGGACCTCACGTGCTCGGCCATCAGAGCTTTCCCGGCCGGAACACAGGCCCCGCTTCGTCAAGGGCGTCGTCGAGCGGCAGCTCGGCAAACAGTGCAGCCGCCGCCGCAGCCATCGCAAGGGTCCGCGCCACATCCTCCCGCCATGCGTCGGCGACGCTGATGCCAACCACAGGTTCCATCGCCCGCACATACGCCAGCCAATCAGGAGCCTGCCAATCGGGAGAGGTCGGTGTCACGGGGCAAACTCCAGCGGGCTGGTTGGTGGGTGAAAGGGCGCGCAACCCATCGCACGGCCGTTCCGCCGCTGGCAACGGGCGGTGCGGCCACCCGCACGCTGGCTACGTTGACACCGCTTGGCCAGCCGTGACACTCCA
>JBBRKD010000208.1:0-4510 GCA_038218255.1 Hyphomicrobiales bacterium
TATTTCGTGCTGATCGGACCGATGGGCCTCAAGCCCAATTCGCGTGAAGTGATTGACGCTCTTGTGGCGCTCGGGTTTGGCGCGTCGCTGATCTCGATCTTTGCCCGATTGGGCGGTGGCATCTTCACGAAGGGTGCCGACGTTGGCGGCGATCTCGTCGGTAAGGTTGAAGCTGGCATTCCCGAAGACGATCCCCGCAACCCCGCAACGATTGCCGACAACGTGGGTGACAACGTCGGCGACTGCGCAGGTATGGCGGCCGATTTGTTTGAAACCTATGCCGTGACCGTGGTCGCGACCATGGTGCTCGCGTCGATCTTCTTTGGCACGCAAGCCGGGCTCGACAAGCTGATGGTGTATCCGCTCGCGATCTGTGCAGCCCTCACCGTCACTTCGATCATCGGCACTTACTTCGTTCGTCTCGGGGCCAACGGCTCGATCATGGGTGCGCTGTATAAGGGCTTTATCGCCTCGGCCGTGCTCTCGATCCCGGCTGTGTATTTCGTGACCCAGTATGTGCTCGGCGGCTTTGACAAGGTCGGCACCGCGAACGGCATCACGATCACCGGCATGAACCTGTTCTACTGCGCGCTGGTTGGACTTGCCGTCACCGGGCTCATTGTCTGGATCACGGAATACTACACCGGCATCGGCTATCGCCCGGTCACCTCGATCAGCCAGGCGTCGGTCACCGGCCATGGCACCAACGTGATCCAAGGTCTTGCCGTGTCGCTCGAATCGACCGCGCTGCCGACCCTCGTCATCGTGTTCGGCATTCTCTCAACCTATAACCTCGCTGGCCTCTACGGCACGGCAATCGCAACCACCACGATGATCGGCCTTGCCGGTATGGTGGTGGCGCTCGACGCGTTCGGACCTGTCACCGACAACGCCGGCGGTATTGCTGAAATGGCCGGCCTGCCCAAGGAAGTCCGCCGCTCAACGGATGCGCTCGATGCGGTCGGCAACACGACGAAAGCTGTCACCAAGGGTTATGCGATCGGCTCGGCGGGTCTTGGCGCGCTGGTGTTGTTTGCGGCCTATTCGGAAGACTTGAAGTACTTCACGGCCAAGGCCAACGCGCCCGGCGCCACCGAGTACGCCTACTTCAAGGGGCTGAAGGCGATCAACTTCTCGCTCGATAACCCCTACGTTGTTGTCGGACTCCTGCTCGGCGGCCTGATCCCCTATCTGTTTGGCGGGATGGCGATGACGGCGGTCGGCCGCGCGGCAGGCTCCATCGTCGAAGAAGTCCGCCGCCAGTTCAAGGCCAAGCCCGGCATCATGAAGGGCACTGAAAAGCCCGACTATGCGCGCGCGGTCGACATCCTGACGGTGGCCGCCATCCGCGAGATGGTGATCCCTTCGATGCTTCCCGTGTTCTCGCCCATCGTGCTCTACTTCGTGATCTACCAGATCGCGGGCGGCGGGTTGGCTGGCAAGGAAGCGGGCTTTGCGGCTGTCGGCGCCATGCTGCTCGGCGTGATCGTCACCGGTATCTTCGTCGCCATCTCTATGACGTCGGGCGGCGGCGCGTGGGACAACGCGAAGAAATCGTTCGAGGACGGGTTCGTCGATAAGGACGGCGTGAAACACTTGAAGGGCTCGGACGCGCACAAGGCGTCGGTCACTGGCGACACGGTCGGCGACCCCTACAAGGACACAGCAGGCCCCGCCGTGAACCCGGCGATCAAGATCTGCAACATCGTCGCGCTGTTGCTGCTCGCCGTTCTGGCGCGCGGGTAACGCGGACGTCGATTGCGCATCGTCGCAACTTTGACCACAAACATAAAAAGCCCCGGGGGAAACCTCGGGGCTTTTTTGCCCCCCTTTCCGTCATGCCCGCGGAGGCGGGCACCCACGACACCTATCCACAGACGGGCACGCTCAAACGCTGCGACGCCTTTGCGATCAGCGCCGCGCATTCTCGCACCCAATTCAAGTTGCTCCGGTGTCGTAAGCAGTCTCGTTCGCGGCTGTGGCGTTGGTGCAAGCATTGACGCACTCTTCGAACTCCCAAAAAGGGAGGGGGTTTGGCGGGGAACGAGTTCCCCCCAAAGCGGGCACGGGCGGCAGCCCGATCGCGCCAGAGGCACGACACGAGCCACCCCCACCGAGCCACTTAACGCGCGTACAGCGTCACAACCGCTTCGCCCTTGAAGCTCGGACGGCTCGCGTAGACCATGTTGACGGACTTGATGTTGCGCCGCTCGCCTTTGAGGTCAACTGCGCGCGTGCACGAGCCCTGGCGGATGACCGAGCGAACGCTCACATCCTGATTGCCGCCATTGCCGAACACCACGTCGAGGTCGCGCATTTGAATGTCATTGCGGGCGACACACAGGCGGATTTGACGGAACTTGCCTTCGCCGCGCGCGCTGATGCTGTCGCGGTCGACGCCGAACCCGACGGATCGCGAGCCGAGGTTTTCCCACGCGAAGGCTGGTGCGGCGGCCGCTGTAAACCCGCCAAGGCAGATCGCGGCGGCGAGGGTGATACGTTTGAACATGTCATGTCTCCAACTGTGTTTGACGGCGGACGATGGGCGGGTGCGCAGCGCGACCCAGACCGTCCAACCTAGAACGGCCACCGCTGGTCAGAACCGTCGGTACCCAGGTTCAAACGCCTCCGCGCGGTAACCGTTGCCATGGGGGTGAGAATGTCGCAGAGGTGCCGCCCCATTTGTCCTTTTCCCGTTGGATCCGGTTTATGCCCTCACTCTTTTGCTTTGGCCTCGGCTATAGCGCGGCAGCGCTTGCGCAAGCGCGCGCAGACGATGGCTGGCACATCGCGGCCACCGCGACGACGCCAGCCGGTCGCGATCGCATCGCCCATCTCGGCTACGACGCGTACCTTTTTGACGGCACGGTGCCCGGCCCGGGCGTCGCGCGGGCGCTTGAAGCGGCAACCCACGTCGTCGTCTCGGCTCCGCCCGGCCCCACCGGCGATCCTGTCCTGCGCCATCACGCCGCCGACTTGGCGCGGAGCCAAGCGCTCGGCTGGATCGCGTATCTTTCGACCATTGGCGTTTATGGCGACTGGGGCGGCGCATGGGTCGATGAGACGAGCCCGCTCAAGCCTCAGTCTGATCGCAGTTTGCGGAGGGCTTCGGCCGAACGGGCATGGCTCGACCACGCGACGGCGACTGGCCAGCGCACGGGGATCTTCCGGCTCGCTGGCATCTACGGTCCGGGTCGCAGCGCGGTGGATAACATTCTCGACGGCACGGCACGACGCGTGATCAAGCCCGGCCAGGTGTTCAACCGCGTCCATCGCGACGACATCGCAGGCATTCTTGACGCTGCCATCGTCCGCACGCCGGGGTTTGATATTTACAACGTCACCGACGACGAGCCTGCCCCGCCGCAGGATGTGATTACGTTTGCAGCCGACCTGCTGGGCCGCCCGCTTCCGCCCGCCATTGCCTATGAAGACGCGAACCTGTCGCCGATGGGTGCGAGCTTTTATGCCGAGAACAAGCGGGCGAGCAATGCACGCGCCAAGGCCGATCTTGGCTGGACGCTGCGCTATCCGACCTATCGCGAGGGCATGACCGCCATCGCGCGGGATGGGGTTTGAGCGCGCTGACCTTTCAGTTGAGCCTTCAGCTGACCCTTCAGCGGCCGTTGGGTTTGCCAACGCCATCCCGCCGCAATTGTCGCTCAAACCAGAAACTTATCTAGCGTCGCGGCATCCATTTAGTCTTGAGCGATCCCATGCGAGCTTTGACGGTTTCTGTCTACGCCCTTGGCCTGACAGCCCTTTTGGCCTGCCCGCCTCTGGTGCAGGCGGCCGATCCTAACGCTGCCCACGCCATCGCAGACAAGTTTTCTGCGGCAAGTTCGGCAGGGAATGCGACCGAAAGAGACGCTGCGGCCAAGGCTGCCGCTGTGACCGCGCGGGCCAAGGCCCAGGACGCCAAGACACGGGCCGAAGCCGCCCGGGCGGCTGCCAAAAAGCGGGAAACCGAGCTCTCACGCCAGCGCCAGTCGGACGAACTCGATATGCTCGCCCGCGCTAAGGCCGAAGCGACCACGCGTGAAGCTGAGCAAAGGCGCGCAGAAGACGACCTTGCCCGGGCCGAAGCTGCTGAGGCAGCGCTTGAAGCGGAAGCCGTTCGCCGCGTTGCCGCCAATCGCGCTGCGGCTGAACTGCGGGACCGGGAGTTGGCCGAACAGGCCGCCCAAGCAGCACTGCGCGCGACTGAAGCGCGGGAGACTGAAGCGCGGGAGACTGAAGCGCGGGAGACTGCGGCTCGCGACACGGCAAATCGTGAAACGGCGGCGCGGGACGCTGCCGAAAAAGCTGAGACAGACCGCAGGGTGGCGCTGGAAGCCAAGCGTGAAGCTGAAACCTTGAAGATTGCCGAACAACTCAAAGAGCATCGGCGCGCGGCGGCCGCAGAAGTGGAGCGCCTTGACGCCGAAGTGCGCCAACGGGCGGCCGCCGCGCTTTAGGCACCGCCGCCAGTCGCGCCACCCGGTTAGCCTAACACACTGCCCGCCTCACT
>JBBRKD010000209.1:0-4509 GCA_038218255.1 Hyphomicrobiales bacterium
CGACTGAGTTCAACGTGTCTCGCGAACGTATTCGCCAGATCGAGGTTCGCGCGTTCGAGAAAGTCCAAAAGGCGGTGCAGCAGGCCGCCCTCACTGCTGCCCGCCCGTCGGGGCCTAAAGCTCTCCCCAGCCCCCGCTGAGTCCTGGGCAGTGATGCGTTTTTAGGCAACAGTCGCCTCATGCTTGACCGGTGCGCATACACGGATCGGTCATGCGAATCAGCTACGTGTCATCGTAAGACGATAAGTCTTGGGCGGTCCTGTCGGTTCGGCCGCCCGGTGCGAGCGTTTTAGAGCACGAAGGTTTACCACCTTGGCGTCTCGAAACGACCTTACGGGACTGATGTTCCGTGCCGATAGGACCACGCTGCACCCCTCAACTGGGTTGCTACACCTCGTGTTCGTTCGGACTCGCAGTTTTGATCCAAACCCGGTCCTGACCGGCTCATTCTCTTCAACGGTTCGTCATCGTATGAACGCGGCTCCCCCTGGGATGCCGCGCGCGAACGTGTGTCAAGCCAGCGTGGAGACGAGCCCACCATGACAAATGGAGTGGCCCATGACGATGCACCTTCGCCAGCCCGCTGTCGCGTTGTTGATCTTGAGCCGTTCGACCGTCCGGTCGCGTTCCAGCCATCGTCTCTCCCTCGATCCCAGCTGGTTTTGGAAACTGCTTTTTCGCATCCAACCTCAACGCCCTCCAAGTAGACCCTGACTGACGCCGTGCCGGTGCGCGGGCCCGTTTGCCCCTCCGCTTCTGGCTAGACACAACAAAAAAACCGGCGCCTTCGGGCTGCCGGTTTTTTTTGTGCGTCGGTGCTACAGTCCCGCTTCAGTCTAAGCCCGGTCAGTTCGAGCCTGGCTTATCGATCTGGGTGATGCGTTCGAGCAGGCGCGGGCGGCGCGGCGCAGGTGTCGCTGGTGCTGCTTTTTCCGAGGCGTCCTGGGCTTGCGTTGAGGCCCCAGATGGGGACGTAGGGTTCAACTGGAACAGGGAGCCGATTGCGGGCGTCGGTGCTTCGGGCCTCGCCTCGGGCCTTCCGTCGGGCCTTCCAATGGGCGGCTCGCTTCCAGCCTTTTTCTCGGCGAGCGGCGTCAGGCGCACGACGCGGGGGTCGTTGATGCGGTCGGTCAACGTGCGTTTGACCTGTTCCGCTTTGGATTTTCGGGCTTCGCTGGAGGCTGGCAGGGTGCCAGCGCCGAGCCGTTTCATCTCTTCCATATGGTGGGCTGCCTGAAGCGCTAAGCGCTCGGTCATGGCTGCTGATTCCGCGCGCAAGCTTGCGATCGTCGTTATCTGTTGCGCGGTTTCGGCTTCGAGCGCTGAGACCCGCGCCTTTATGGCAATCGGCGATTCTTTCATCCGCACGCCGCTGTCTGCGCGCTCGTAGGCTGCGAGCGCTGCCTTCAGTCGCGCCAGTTCGGCGCCCATATCCTGGTTCGACGTGCGAAGCCGCTTCAAATCCGCTTCGACTTCGGCGCTGGTTATGTGCTGCACTTCGGTGCCAGTGCCAGTGCCGTCGCGCTGAGCTGCCAGGCCTGCCTGCACGCCGTCGAGTTCCCCGCGTAGCTGCCTCACCTCGGCCTCGGCCGCCTGCGCATTGGAGACCCCTGATGCGCTTTGCTGGGCATTGGCGACGAGGCCCTGCAGCGTCTGGATGAGGGCTGACTGATCGCGCGTCTTTGCGCGGAGTGCATCAATCTCGGAGCGTAAAGCAATCTCGCCATCGAACCGGCTATCGAGAGCATCGGCATTGCGCGCCGCACGTGTCGCCAATGCAGCCGTCAGGCGGTCGATCTCGGCGGTTTGCTGCACGTTGATCTGGTTGGCCTCGGTGATCGCGCGCGCCTGCTTTTGGGCGGTATCGGCGAGCTTGGCCACCTCGCCGTCGCGCTTGGCTAAGAGCTTGCGGGCCTCCTCCAGACGGGCTTCGATCTTGGGTAGGCGGTCCGTCAGCGTTTGTTCCAGCACGCGGCGGGCGTTCTCGAACTCTTCGATCCGGCTGCCTTGCTGGCCGTTGACACCTTCCAGCTCGCTGATGCGCGCGTCGCGGCGGTTCATTTCGATCTTCTGGCGGGCCGAACTCAGCGTGACGCTTTCGAGCTTGGCTTCGAGGTTGTGAATACGGATCGCGTGGTCGGCCCGCAGACGATCCTTGTCGGCGCGCATCTCTGCTTCGGTTAGCGGCAGCGTTCGTTTGAGCGCGTCAGTCGTCAGCCGCACTGTGCGGCGACGGTACGCGGGCGCGATCAGCACCGCGAGCAGCGTGGCGATCAGAAAGCCGAGCGCCACGAGCATGGCCGTGTTGATCGTCATCTTGCGCGCTGCTCTCCGCTCGTCTCTCGCCGCTGGCGTCTCGGCGCGCGCATGTCTATTTGCCCGACCGGCGCAGCCAGTTGCACACTACACTAGGGTTAACCTTCATTCCAGCCTCGTTCCCTGCCGCGTTCCCAGCCGACTGTGGACTGTCACTCGCGGCTTTAGAACGGGTTCCAGGTCGGGCTGCGGGTGTATTTCAGGTATCCGACGTTGGCGCCGAGCCTGAGGCCGACGCCCGACCGGATCACGGCAAGCGTCACGTCATCGCTCTTCTGGAATTGCACACTCACGCCGCCGACGAGGTAGGCCGACCCCTCGACGCCGCCGAACCGGTGGTAGATGTCGCCCGGGTCGGCCATATTATAGACCAGCACCATGACTTTGGAGCCTTCGCCACCGATATCGTAGCCGAGCGAGGGACCTTGCCAGAAAACCTTGTGGTCGCCAGCATCCTTGGTGAACAGCATGCCTTCACCGTAGCGCAAGCCTGCGAAGAACGCGCCGCCGCCATCTTCGCCGAGAATGTAGCCGTTGGGGCGACCAGCCTTCTGGTAGGTATATTCAATCGCGCTTGCGAGCCCCTGGGTAATCGATCCAAAAAAGCCGCGGCCCTTTTCGGTGATTTCGCCCTCGGTGTAATAGCCACGTGTCGGGCGACCCTGCTCAGTGCGGTAGCTCTCGCGCGGGCCTGGCCCCTGTCCCTGGTCGACTGGCGGCGGGGAATAGGGTTGTCCGTAGCCGTCCTGGCGCGGCGGCTGATAGGCGTCGCTTGAGCGTTCCCCCGCGCCGTATACTTGGTTTGCGCCGTAGGTCTGATTGCCATAGGCGGGCTGGTTGCCATTTGCTGGCTCACGCGGGGGGGCATGGCCATAGGCGCCGCCTTGATTGCCGCCTTGATTACCATAGGCGGCCGGTGGCGAATAGGTTTGCGGCTGGCCATAGGTGTTTTGGCCATATCCGCCCGGGCCTGGATTGCGGTCGGCTGGCGTTGGCGCGCCACCGTAGCCCTGGGCCGGTGCCCCGTAGGATGGCTGCTGAGGGGATGCCGTCTCGTACTGCTGGTCGGCTGGTGGCCGGTAGGCGTCGTTCGCGCGGCTGCCCTGGGCATTTGCTTGGGCGACGACGCTTGGCATAGAGCCGCCCAGAATCGCGAGACACAGACCGATGACGCCCCAACTTGCGATCCGTCTTGAGCGCCGTCGGCGGACGTTCGCCCGCGCCCGTGCTTTCATCGTAATCCGTGTCAGATCAGCGTTGTCGGTCATCGGCATTCAACACCTGTTGGTGCGCACCCGCGCGGGTCGCGTCGTCAAGAGAGACCTGATTCGGCACGATCACTGACCGCAAAAGTGGTCTGAAAGTGTGGCTGAATCGCCGCAAATGCGTGGTCTTTTCGAACCGACACACTCAGGCTGGCTGTCGGCGCAGCTCTCCGAGCGACCGGTTTGTCGCCACAAACAGCGGATTTTTATAGTTGGCCGCCGTTTTGCCGTAGACGAGCGGTTGCCCGTCCAACGTGGTCACCACGCCGCCCGCAGCCAACACCACCGCTTCGCCGGCCGCTGTGTCCCATTCGTTGGTGTCGCCAAGCTGGGCGTAGATATCCGCTTCGCCCTTGGCGACGAGGCAGAATTTGTACGATGAGCCAAGCCGACGGACATCGCTTACCGGATAGTCTGCGAGAAAAACGTTCGCAGCGTCGGCATTGCGCGAGCGGCTTTGCAGGGCGACAAGGCTGCTGGTCCGGGTGGAAACGCTGATCGACTCAGGCTGGGCGTCGGCGAGGCTTGCGATGTTGGCGTCTGGTGCAATGTTGGCCCGAACGGCCCGGTTCGGCCCGTCCGTCACCAGGAGTTCATCGAGCGCTGGCACGTAAATCAGGCCGTAGACCGGGCGGCCCCGCCTCACGATGCCGATGTTGATTGTGAATTCGCGATGGCCGCTCACGAATTGCTTCGTCCCGTCGAGCGCATCAATCAGCACGAACGTCTCGGAGATCACCGGCCTATGTCCGCCAGCAAACGCTTCTTCTGCCACGACCTCCAGTCCCGGCAGATGCTGGCGGACGGCGGCCACGATGATGGCTTCGGCTTGCTGATCTGCAATCGTGACCGGTGACAGGTCTGCTTTGGTCTCAACCGCGCAGCCGTCGTTGAAATACCCCATCTCCAGGAGACCGGCCGCGAGGAC
>JBBRKD010000210.1:0-4506 GCA_038218255.1 Hyphomicrobiales bacterium
GGCGTTATCGACGCCCCTTCCACGTCCAATCAGCATGAGGCTGCGGCATGAAGCGCGTGTGGGTCGGGGCAGTAGTTGGTGTCTGGCTGCTGAGTGGGATGGCCCACGGTCAAGTGGTCGTCTCTGATCCGTTGACCGAAACCAACACGTTGCAATCTCTCATTCGCGAGGCGGTGGCAGCCGAAAAGCGTGTCGAGATGATCAACAATCAGATCATCCAGATCCAGAACCTGATTAACACGGTGAACGCCGTCGCGCACGGCAACGTGGCGGCCCTGGCGAATCTGTCGCCAGAGCTGGGCGCGCTCGGCCTGACAAGCCCACTGGGAAACGACACTTTGGCGCTGGTGCAGTCCCTCAGTGGCCTAGCGGGAAGCGTCGGCGTCACTGGCGAATTGGCGCAGCAGATGCTCTCGACGGACCGCTACTTCGCGCCGAGCGGCGCGGACTTCCGGGCCGTGGCCCTGAACCAGGTGGCAGCCGCACTGGCGCAACAGAAGGCGTTGGCGCAACTCGCACTCGACAGCAACACGCGCCGCCTCGCGTCCTTGACGACGCTGCGTAACCAGCTCGGGTCGACGGCGGACGTGAAGGCCGCGGCAGATGCCACCGCTCGCCTCACGGGAGAGCAAGCGACGGCGCAAGCTCAGACGAACCAGCTCCTGGCGGCGCAGATGCTCCAGACTGCCCAGTCGGCGACGACGCAAGCCCGCGAGGAGCAGGCTTGGCGCTGCTCGGCGGAGAGCTTCGTCGCACAGGCGAAGGCTGCGGCAGCCGACGCGAACGCCGGCAACGTGACGCTGATCAGCACGCGGTCGGCATCCACCGTCAATTGCAGCGTCGGCACTGCCGGCCCGATCAACGGCGCCACCGCCAGCACGATCGCCTCAGCCTCGTCCTCGCTCCCCTCCGCGGCCGGCAGCAGCGATGCCCTCTCCACAATGATGGCGCAGTCATGGGGGCCGACGGCTGCAAACAATGCGACGGCGTTGGGAGTGAACCCTAACGCGCTTGCGGCAACGTGCGTCCTCGAGAGCGGTTGTAGCGCCAACGTCGGCGGCACGGGGACAATCAGCGGGGCGTTCCAAATGTCGAATGGAACATATGCCGAGACGGTCGCGGCGGTGCAGGCCAGCAACCCGGCGCTCGCGGCCCAGATGGGCAACAAGAACGACCCCGCCACGCAATCCATCGCCGCGGCGCAATACCTGCTGCAGGGCGCGCAAACCCTGCAACGCGCCGACATACCGAACCCGACGACGCTCGACGTACGCGGCTACTATCAATTCGGTCCGGCCAATGCGGCGAGCATCGCGCAGGCGTCCGACAATCAGCTGATGGTTGCCACCCTGACCGGTCTGCCAAACTCGGCGCTGGCGGCAAACAACATCACTAGCACCACAACGGTGGGGCAGTGGCGCCAGAGCGTCTCCAACAAAATCGGATCGGCCGCGTCGCAACCCGTTCTCTTGGGAGCCTGACATGGCCGGGAAAACCCTTTCTGCCTTCGTCGTCACCGGACTGCTTTTCAGCGCATCAGCGATCTTTCCCGCTCGAGCGCAGGGCGTTCGGCCAGTTCGGCCGCTGGACGGCTACGTGTGCAAGAAGCTCAACATCACGGAGCGCGAAGCGATGAGTGCGAACGGCGGCGGCGTCAGCATTCGCACCGCTCCCAGCACGTCGGCGCCGCCGGCTGCACTTGCACCCTCGGTGTTATTGGCCCGCTCGCCGCTACATGTGGTGAACGGCTTTGTCGAGGTCCTGCGGCTCAATGGTCAGCCTGGCTGGATTGAGGAAAGCCGGGTTAAGCCGTTCGATCCGACGGAGCGGTGCGTCCCTTCAATCATGTCCAACGGCCGGCCGGGGATCGGCTGATCGCCATGACGCTGAGTCCCATCGGCACTTTCATCACCCGAATGGACGCCGCGTTGGCTGGCAGCATCGACGGTATCATTGCCGCGATGACGACCGCGGTCGCGACGCCGATCGCGCTGGCGGCGGTGGTGTTCTATGCCGTGCAGGGACTGAAGTTGGCAAACGGCGATCCCGAGCCGCTGCACGGCTTCGTGCCGCAGGTAATCCGGGTCGGCGTCATCATCTGGCTGTCGACAAATCTCTCTGCCTTCAACCAGTGGATCCGCGACATATTTTTCACCGGCTTGCCCAATGCGCTGGCTACCGCGATCGGCAACAGCACCGGCAACACGGCGAACAGCGTGAACGCGACGGCTGCCCTCTTCGACGGTATCTGGAATCAGGTGTGGGTGATCGTGGGAACCGCCTGGTCGCAGGTTGGAATCAGCGTCACCGGAATGATTGCCGGAATCTCGGGCTTCCTGACCGGTGTCATCTGCGGCCTCGGTCTCGTCTTGATGGCAATTGTTTACGTAAGCGCCCGGATGGTTCTGGCCGTCATCATCTGCCTAGCGCCCGCGCTGATCGGTTGCGCGCTGTTCGAGTCTACTCGCCCGATTTTCGACCGCGCCGTGGGCAGCGTGGTTTCGCTCATCATCTTGCAGAGCCTTGGCCTGATCGTCCTGCAAATCCTCTTGCTGGGTGACCAATGGTTCATGGCGCAGACCACCACCGCGGTGTTGAGCGTCATCGGCAATGGCGCTGCGTTCACCGAGGCGTTGCAGGCGATGGCTGGCCTAACCGTCTGGTTCTTAGCCGGCGCGTTCGCGATGTACAATCTGCCGGCCATAGCGTATTCCATCGGCGGCGGCGTCCCGATACGCGGGCCGTCGCTGCTCGCGCTAGCCTTATCTGCGGGCCGAGGAGGCGGAAGCAGCAGCGGCGGTGGCAGTGGTCAGCGAGACGCTTCCTTCAGCGGTGGTGGTGGGCCGCCGCTTGGCCTGTCAATCAATCGCGCCGAGCTGCCTAGCAGCGGATCATCGGTCATGCCTCCCCCTCCCCCGCTTTCCATCACTCATTCCACCCGGAGGTAACGTGCGCCTCGTCGTCCTTACTGTGCTGGCCTCCTTGGCAGGTTGCGCGTCAAACGAGTACTCGAAAATGCCGGATCCAACCGGCGAGTGGGTCCCGGCTAATCCGACAAGCCTGATGGCAGCCGTCGCGGCGCCGCCTCAGCCGACTAAAGTGGCATGGCATCGTCGACCGCGCCGCGGGGCGCCTCTGCATACGGCGGCTGCGCAATGAATGATGGGGCTACTCCCGCCGGTTTCGCACTGCGTCCCGATGCCGTTCGCGAAGTTTCTCGTGCCGTCGCTGCGGCGCGCGGCCTCGAGCGGGAACGACGCTTGCGCCGGGCCCTGAGCGTTGGCGGTGGATGGGCTGTCGCGGCGATGATGACGGTGGTCGCCGCCGCCAGCCTGGGCGTTATGTGGAACCGGCCGGTCCCGCGGGACCGGTTCTACATGGCGGTGCTGCACGACGATGGCACTTACGACGCGCCGACTGTTCGCGAGGATCTGTCGCGCAGCCGTCGCGAGATGCTGTTTCGGCACTCCGTCATCCAATACGTGCGTGGCCGCGAGAACTATTCCTGGGAGGGCGTGAACGCCAACTATCGGTTGGTGTCGGCGATGTCCGCGCCGGCCGAGCGCGATCGCTATCAGGCAGTCATGCTGGACCGGCACAGTTCCAGCAACCCCGCCGTGCTTTATGGCGAGGGTCTAGGTGCGTCGATGGCCGACGTCACCGCCATTCAGGTGAAGGTTGACCCGGCGTCGCCGAACGCGGTGGATGCCGTGTTCCTGGTCAAGATCGTGACGCCGAACCAGTCGCCTCGGACCATCCGCAAGACAGCCCGCATGACCTGGATGGGGGCGGAGGATCTGATCCCGTCGGAAATCCAGCAGAGCTATGACCCTATGGGGATCGCGTTTACGCACTATTCGTCCACGCCTGATATGGACGCCTCCCGATGATGCGACAATCTCTGTTGCTGGCCGCGACCCTTCTGGTCTCGCTTCCAGCCCTCGCTGTCACCGATCCTGTACCTGGCCCAAAGGATTCCAGGGTCCGCAGCACTCCATACGACGCGCAGGACGTAGTCCGGTTGACCAGCACCGGACTCTCCCCGCTGCAAGTCATCCTCGAAGCCGGCGAAAAGCCAGTGACGATCGCGGGTGCCATGGTGTTCACCGATCCCAAGCAGGCGAAGGATTGGATGGCACGGCCGTCTGGGAACGTCCTAATCCTCCAGCCACTGCGCGAAATGGAGCCGTCAGTGCTCTTTGTTCGCACCATCACCGCTGACGGGCAGGAACGCCATTACGCTTTCGAGCTGCGGACGCGTCCGGGCAACGTCGCCGATCCAAGCGACAAGGCCGCGTACATGACGGTCCAGTTTGTCTACAAACCGCACCCCACACCCGAGCAGATCGCCGCGACGCAAACGCGGCGGGAGGCCGCGAGGCTTACCGCAACCGAGCAGGCGACGAAAGCGAAGCTCGACGTGGCGCAGTTCAGCACGGTGCGGAATTATGACTACTCCAAGCGTGACCCAGAGGGATGCCCGCTTCTGGCGCCGGTCTACGTGTT
>JBBRKD010000211.1:0-4500 GCA_038218255.1 Hyphomicrobiales bacterium
TGGCTGGTGTCACGACAAGTGGGGCGTGTCGTGGCAGATCACGCCGCGCGTGCTGACGGAGGCCATGGCTGCTGGCGGCGACGAAGCCAAACGCGCGTTCAAAGCTATGATGGGGATGGCCAAGATCGACGTTGCCGTGATCGAGGCCGCGCGGCGCGGCTGAGACCACGCCGCACGGTCTTTCGGCGCAAAGGTCCGCGCGGACCCGCCGATATCCGAACGGTTCTGTTGCTGTGCCTTAGTGCTCGTTATTTGACGCCGGCGGCGATTTTAGCTGCGGCGAGGAGATCGGTTTTCACCCAGTCCACGGCCTTGGGTGGGGTCGCCATTTTGCCGATGCCGTATTTGGCCATCTGATCCGTCGTTGCTTGGATATGGTCTGGCGTGATGTCGAAGGAATAGGGCGAGTTGCCGATCGCCGACTGGAAGTCGTCGGACGAAATCTGACCCTTGAACAGCGTGTCCTTGACGAACTTTTCAGCGGTCGCTGGCTCGTCGATGAACTGCTTGGTCGCCTTCACGAAGCAATTCATGAACTTTTGCGCGGCGGCTGACTTTTCCTTGTAGTATTTCTCGGTCATCACGAGTGTGCGCACGGGCGAACCTATCGCCGTGTTGTAGGGCTTCATCACCTCGACGCCGAACTTGTTGTTGATGGCTTGGCTCGACTGCGGCTCGGTTTGCATGATCGCATCAAGCTGCTTGGTCAGGAGCGCCTGATTGAGATCGGGGTAGGCCAGATAGATGAGCTGGACGTCTTTGCCAGGCTGATCGGATGAGGTGATGCCCGCTTCGCCGAGCACGGCTGCGAGCAACACTTCCTGGATGCCGCCGCGCGTGACGCCGACCTTCTTGCCCTTGAGCTCTGCGACGCTCTTGATACCGCTGTCTGGGGTTGCCACGAGGCGCGCGCCACCTTTGGCAAAGCCTGCCACGACATAAATACCGGTTCCTGCGGCGCGGCCGGAAATGGCTGCTTCCGATCCTGACGCGCCGGCATCGAGTTCGCCGGCGATGATCGCCTGCATGATGTCGAGACCCTTGGCAAAGATTTTCAGCTCGATCTTGATGCCGCAGGTGGGCGCGATTTCGGCCATGTAGGATATGGCGCCGAAGTGGGCGAGCTTCAGATTGCCAACGCGGATCGTGTCTTCTTGCGCGTGCGCCGAGGTCGTGAGGACGATGGCTGAGAGCGCGACGGCGAGGAGGCGTTTCATGGCAGACGGTTTTCCTTGGGTTGTTATTTGCGGGGTGCTGCGCGCCGGGTGCGCGCGCTCTTCTGGGCGGTCGGACTTAGTGGGCGGCGCCTAGATAGGCGGCGCGGACGGCTGGGTCTTTTTTGAGCCGATCGGCTGGGCCGTGAACGGTGAGCTTCCCGTTTTCCATGACGTAGCCGTAGTCGGCGACTTCAAGGGCTGCCGCTGCGAACTGCTCAACCAGGAGCATGGTGACTTTTTCTTTTTTTAAGCGTCCAACGATCGAGAACACCTCTTCCACGAGGCGCGGGGCGAGCCCCATCGAGGGTTCGTCGAGCAGCAACACGTCGGGGTTGAGCATGAGGGCGCGGGCCATCGCAAGCATCTGTTGTTCGCCGCCCGAGAGGGTTCCAGCGAGCTGGTTGCGGCGTTCGCCCAAGCGCGGAAACAGTTCAAACATCCGATCGATGTCGCCTTTAACATCGCCGCGCGCGCGCGTGCCGGTCAGCCGGGTGAAGGCACCGAGCGTCAGGTTGTCGGTGACGGTCGACGTTGGGAAGACGCGTCGGCCTTCGGGCGAGTGGGCGACGCCGAGCTTGGTGATGTCGTAGGGCGGCATGCCCGCCATGTCGGTGCCGCCGAGCATGACGCGGCCGCTCTCTGGCTTGATCATGCCGGTGAGGGCGCGCAGCGTTGTTGTTTTACCGGCCCCGTTGGACCCAATAAGCGTGACGAGTTGGCCCTTTTCGATGGTGAGCGAGATGCCTTGGAGGACTTTCACCTTGCCGTAGCCTGCGACGAGATTTTCGACTTGCAACATGGGACGGCTCCGGACGGGAGAAGGTGGCAGACAACGGGCAGCCGCGTTACTCGGCGGCTTCGGCGACCGTTCCACCGAGATAGGCTTCGATGACACGCGGGTTGGCCTGAACGTCGGCCGGTTTGCCTTCGGCGATCTTCTGGCCGAAATCGAGCACGGTCACGGTGTCGGAAATGCTCATGACGACGTCCATGTGATGCTCGATCAAGATCACGGTGATGCCGTGTTCCTTGATCTTGCGAATGATGGCGATCAGCTCTTTGATGTCGGGCGCTGTCAGGCCAGCCGCTGGTTCGTCGAGCAGGAGCAATTGCGGATCAAGTGCGAGAGCGCGGCCGATTTCAAGCAGACGCATTTTGCCGTAGGGCAGATTGCGCGCTTCTTCGTTAGCCAACGATTCAAGGCCGACGAACCCTAAGATGCTCGCCGCCCGAACGCGGGCCTCATGCTCCTGGCGTGCGGCGTCGGGGAGACCCATGGCGATGCCTGCAAGGCTCGATGTATAGGTGTGGTGGAGGCCGACCATCACGTTTTCGAGCACGGTCAACTCGCTGAACAACTGCACGTTCTGGAACGTGCGGGCGATGCCTTTGCCCGCAATCTCGGGCGACTTCAGGCCGACGATCGACCCGCCAGCGAATTCGATCACGCCAGCCGTCGGCTTGTAGATTCCGGTTAGCACGTTCATCATCGTGGACTTGCCCGAACCGTTGGGACCGATCAGGCCGTGAATGGTGCCCGGGCGGACGTTCAGGTCGACGGTGTCGAGGGCCTTGAGGCCGCCGAACTGCATGACGATGCCTTTGCCGTTGATCATCGAGCCGTCGGCATTGAGGCGGGGAGCCGCGGGGGGCGCCCAGATGTGGTCCTCGTCGCCGCGCACGTCGATCTTCTCGTGGGTATTGGCCAGCGAGGGGAACAGGCCCGACAACATACGGCGCAGGGTCCCCACGATCCCTTCCGGCAGATAGTAGACCACGAACAGGATCATCAGGCCGTAGATCGAGCGCTTAAAGTCGGTAATATTGGTGATGTAGAGCGACAGCGCGAAGAAGGCGAGGCAGAGCACGATTGGGACGATGATCGACAGCCGCTGCTCGGGCTCGGCTTTGAAGAGCTGATAGCCGCCCATGATCACAGCAAGCACTGCGATACCTCCAGCGATCTGGCGGAACAGCGCCAAGTCAGCCAGAAGAGCTGGCAGAGAGACGATGATCGCCGCGCCAACGATAGGCCCGATGCGCGACTTGCGCCCACCCATGGTCACGGCGAGGAGGAAGCTGATGGTTAACTCGAAGGAGAAGTTATTCGGCGCGATGTATTGTTCGGAATAGGCAAACAGCGCGCCGGCCAAGCCTGCGAGGGCGGCCGACACGACGAATGCGATCACCTTGTGCTTATAGACGCTGACAGCCATGCAGTCTGACGCGATGGGGCTGTCGCGAAGGGCTTCAAAGGCGCGGCCGTAGCGGCTTGCAACGATGCGGTTGACGAAGATGATCGTGCCGACGAGCGTCGCCATAACGAGATAATAATAGGCGAAGTCCTTCATCAGCGCCGTTTTCATCTTGAACAGCGGGATCGTATCGCCGAGCCATCTCAAATCGAAGAGCATCGGTTTCGTCAGCGTGATGCCTTTGGGGCCGTTGGTGAGAAGGTCGGTTTCGTTGATGAGGATGCCGATGATGGTGCCGAAGGCGAGCGTGACCATCGCGAGATAGGGGCCCGTCACCTGGAGGGCTGGGAGGGCGAGCAGGAGGCCGAAGGCTGCAGCCACAATCGTGCCAGCAACCATGGCGATCAAAACGTCAGCAATCGTGCTGGTATTGCCGCCGATCAGCAGGCCGTGATGGACGAGGCAGCCGGCCGTGTAGGCGCCGATGCCAAAGAGGGCTGCGTGGCCGAGCGACACCTCGCCGGTGTAGCCAAACACGATGTCTAGGCCGAGCGCGAGAATGGCAAAGATGCCGATCACGATGACGAGGTGGAGATAGTAGGGGGAGGACGCCCCAAAGATTGCCAGGATCACGAACGGCAGCACGATGGCACCGGCGACCCCAAGAAGCGCAGAGAGAGATTTGATCATGGGTGCGCCCTCAAACTTTTTTGATCGTGGCTTTGCCGAACAGGCCTGATGGCTTGAACGTCAAAACGAGAAGCAACAGAATGAGACCGGGAACGTCCTTGTAACCGGTCGAAATAAAGTAGCCGGTGAGGTTTTCGCTGATGCCGAGGATCAGGCCACCCACGACCACGCCGATCCCAGACGACAGGCCGCCGATGATGGCGACCGCGAAGGCCTTCAAGCCGAGGGACGCCCCCATTGTGGCACCTGTGAGGGTGACAGGCGCAACCAGGATGCCAGCGAATGCTGCGACCATCGAGGACAGCGCGTAGGAGAATGTGATGACGCGGGCGGTGTTGATGCCCATCAGGCCTGCGGCGTCGCGGTCGGCAGCCGTTGCGACGACGGCCTTGCCGTAG
>JBBRKD010000212.1:0-4491 GCA_038218255.1 Hyphomicrobiales bacterium
ATCTCGCGACCAACACCTTCGCCCAGGCTGGCAAATGCCGCGTGCCCACGATCGTGTTCGCATGCGATACCGCGCCCGAGATGGACACCGAAGCGCCGTCGGGTATGGTGAAAGTCTATCCGCGCCGGATCGACCTTGAGAACACGGCGCGGCTCAAAACCTTCGACGATACAACCGTGGTTGAAAGCCTCGCGGCCCTTACGGCTGCGGTGGATGCGCGCAAAGCATGGCTGAAAAACTCCTCTTCCTAACGGGCAAGCTCGCCCAGGAGCGGCTCACCGCTACGATTGCAGCCAGTGGCTTGCCGGAGGGGTCGTGGCACGTCGCCAACATCGGCGTGAAGGTCGCAGCGCTCATGACGGAAGCGATCGTGACCAAGCGCCTCAAAGGTCCGCTGGATGCGGCGCGCGTCATCGTGCCCGGCCGCACGCGGATGAACCTTGCCAGGTTGGCCGCCCACTATGGCGTTGCCTTTGAGCGCGGCCCCGACGAGCTGGTCGATCTCCCGGTGTTTCTTGGCCGCGATGGCAAGCCGCCTGATTTTTCCAAGCACGATCTGCGCATCTTTGCCGAGATCATCGAAGCGCCGCAGCTCACGGTCGCCGAGATCGTTGAGACGGCGGCCCGCCATCGCGCCAAGGGTGCAGACGTGATCGACGTCGGCTGCCAGCCGGACGCGCCATTCCCGCATCTGGAAGAAACCGTGCGCGCGCTGCTTTCCGCTGGTCATAAGGTCAGCGTCGATAGCGGCGACGTGAGCGAACTTGAGCGGGCCATCCGCGCTGGCGCGAGCTATGTCCTGAGCCTCGATGAGACGACGGTTCATCTGGTTGTTGGCACGGCCTGCGTGCCGATCCTGGTGCCCAAACCCCATGGCGATCTGGCGAGCCTCGTGCGGGCCATCGACCGAGCCACAGCGCTCGGCGTCCCCCACATTGCCGACCCGATCCTCGATCCGATCCATTTTGGTTTCACGACGTCGATCGAGCGCTATGCCGAACTCCGCAGGCTTCGCCCCGATGTTGAAATTCTCATGGGGACGGGCAACCTCACCGAACTGACCGAAGCCGACACCGGCGGGCTGACCACGATGCTGGTCGGCATCTGTTCGGAACTGCACATTCAAAACGTGCTGATCGTGCAGGTATCCCCGCACACGCGGCGAACCATCGAAGAGCACGATGCCGCGCGCCGCCTGATGTACCGCGCGCGTGAAGATGGCAGCCTGCCCAAAGGCTATGGTGGGGCGGGGTTGCTGGGCTTGCATGATCTGACGCCGTTTCCACAAAGCGATGCGGAGATCGCTGTCGGCGCTGCCGAAGTGCGCGACGACAATTTCCGTATTCAGGTCGGCGAGGATGCGATCCACATCTATTCGCGCCAGGGGCATCAGGCGGTCACCGATCCGTTCAACGCGTTTGCTGCGCTGAACGTGCAAGGTGACGGGGCGCATGCGTTCTATCTGGGCTATGAGCTTGCCAAAGCCGAAATCGCACGCGCGCTTGGCAAGCGCTATGCGCAGGATACCCCGCTCGATTTCGGGATCGCAGCCGACACCAAAAGCCCAGACCTGACCCAGTGCGCGCCGGAAGGGTCAACGCTCATCGCCAAGCGTGAGGCCGCAGCGCTCGCGCGGCATCCCCGTACAAAGGCGGATGGGGATGATCGTGCGTGAACCGCGAAGGGCTTGCCCGACGCGGAGGGCGCGGCTACCAGTTGCGCCATGAGGCGAGGGGTGATCATGGCATTGGCGTTACTGTCGTTTGGCTGTGCAAGCCAAGCGTGTGCAGGAGCATGTGTGAAAGCCGACTTCGAGGCCGTCGTCGATGAGGCGGCTGGATCGCTGCGCGACCTGAATGCCGCCAACAAGCCCAAGTTTCAAGAAAAGCTCCGCACGCTCAAGGACAAGCGGAAATGGGCGCACGAGCAGTTCATCAAGGAAGCCGCGCCGTTCGTCCAGGACGATAAGATCATGGCCTACGATCAGCAGTCGAATGCGCTGCTGGAAAAGATTGCTTCGGGCGGAGAAGCCGGTGCCGCTGCGGCGAGCCCAGATTGCGCGGTTCTAGACACGCTGCGTGCCAGCATGAAGACGCTGGTTGAAACGCAGACGGCCAAGTGGACGTACATGAATACGAAGCTCGACGGCGAGCTTGTCAAATAGACGACGGCCATTGGCCCGCATCTCGTCATGATGATGGGCCATGTTTGGCTCGTCAGATTTCAAACGATATCCATAGGAGTTTACTGTGAAGAGAATGTCTCAACTCGCGTGTGCGTTGGGTCTGGTGGCGGGGATCGGCCTCACGGGCGCAGTGCCAGCTTTCGCCGAAGCGCCTGCCAAGAAAGGCGAAATCAACGGCAAGACGCTGTACTTGAAGCCCGGCTCGTGGCTGCGTTACTCGGACGCGCTCGTCAGCCGCGTCTACACGACGGCGAAGGCGACGCTCGAAGTGAAGGGTCGCGATGCGTGCACAAACTTGCTGTGCCCCGTCTATCACAACAACGTCGAACTCTGGGCGCTGCGCACGCGGCTTGACCTGACCAAGCCCGACGGCGCAACCATCGTGACCGAGCGCACGCTGCGCAAGGGTGACGAAGGTTCAGACGTCAAAGTCATGCAGGAGGCGCTCGCTAAGGGCGGCTTCAAGACCAAAGTCGATGGTAGCTTTGGTGACGACACAAAGTCGGCCGTGGAAGCGTTCCAGCAGAAGAACAATCTGGACATCGATGGCGATATCGGTCCGGCGACACGGGCGAAACTCAAGGTTTAAGCATTCTGCGATCAGCTTGAAACGATGAGGCCTCCCCCCATGCCACGTGGGGGGAGGCTTTTTTTACGTGCCCGGCCCGATTATTTCACGTTGGCCGACGTCTGGCCAAACAGATGCTTGTGGGAGTCTGGCGTGACGGTTGCCTGGCTCGGGTTCACGTCGTCGACCTTGGCGTACGCGCGGATGGTCGCGGGCCGTGCGCGGATCGCATCGAACCAGCGACGGACGTTGGGGAAATCGTCCAGGTTCTGGCCCTGGCGAGACCACGGCACAATCCAGGGATACGCCGCCATGTCGGCAATGGAATACGCGTTGCCAGCCATGAACGTGCGATCGGCCAACCGTTTGTTGAGCACGCCGTATAATCGGTTCGTCTCTTTCACATAGCGCTCGATCGCGTAAGGGATTTTTTCTGGCGCATATTGCGAGAAATGGTGGTTCTGGCCAGCCATGGGGCCCAGTCCGCCCATCTGCCACATCAGCCACTGCAAGACTTCGACGCGGCCACGCAGATCGGCTGGGATGAACTGGCCGCTTTTTTCGGCAAGGTACAGAAGGATCGCACCACTTTCGAACAGGGTGATCGGCGCGCCGCCGCCTGTGGGTTCATGGTCGACGATGGCTGGAATGCGATTGTTGGGCGCGATGGCCAGGAACTCAGGTTTGAACTGCTCGCCTGCGCTGATGTTCACCGGCTTGATGGCGTACGGGAGCCCTGATTCCTCAAGGAACATCGTGATCTTGTGGCCGTTCGGCGTGGTCCAGTAATACAGGTCGATCATGGCGAGTGCTCCTACGTGCCGACGTTTGTTCATTTATGCGGAACCAACGAGCCTGTGTCACTCGTTTCCGTAAATGTCCTCATGTGCCGCCGTGTGAGGCCCATAACGCTGCCGCCATCACAAGGCCGGACGCGAGCAGCAGGGCATAAAATCCAACGGCGATGAAGGCGTGGGCTGCGATCACCGCGCCAAGCACGAAACAGAGGATCATGGGCAGCAACGTGCGCAGGCTTTTGATCGCCGCCGAGATACGCGCGTGGTCGGCGGCGGCGTCGCCTTCATGGAGCAGGCCTGTGCTTTCCAACAGGAGGTCGGTCAGTTCAACCGCGACCTGGGTGACATTACCGGTCATGAAGTTTGCCGGTGCCGTGCCTTTGAACAGGACACGCACCAGCGCGCTTTCAGCGCCCATGGCCACGAAGGCCAGAATGGCAGCCGTCAGGGCCGCCGGGCTATCACCGGACGGTAGCGGGCCCTTGGCCACAGCCACGGCCAAAAACAGGGCAATGAGGATCGATACCAACGCCAACGCATAGGGGATCGGATGCCGTTTGGTGCGCCGGAAAAAGGCCACAGCGAGCGTCATAATACCAGCACCCACCATGAACATCGGGATCGCGAGCAACTTGGCGGTCAGCCCCGGCTCTGGATGCACGAGACCGGTGCCGGCTGCAATGAATGAGCCCGTAACCTGGGACGTCAGGAGCCCGAACAAGCCGAGGAAGCCTATGGTGTCGACAAATCCCGACACAAAACTCAGCATCGGTGGGATGACCGCTGAAAAAATCCTCATCTCGTCGTCGACGGGCGGTTGGACTGGTGTCATCGCAGGCCTCTCGCATTGCCGTTCTGAGGGATCGTGCTAATCCCGTTTTCAGCGTTATTGCGTCCGGGTTCCCGAACGCAATAACGCTGAAAACGGGATTAGCACGATC
>JBBRKD010000213.1:0-4490 GCA_038218255.1 Hyphomicrobiales bacterium
CGCAGGCTGGTTAGGGACAGCAGCCAGCAGATGGGCATCGTGCCGAGTTCCTTTTAGCGGAGGGCCTTGTCGAAGTTCTTGATCGTATCAAGCCCAACGACGCTGGCAAGGCCGCGCACGTCCGTGAGGTTGGCGTCTTCGAGATTCGCGTCCGTCAGATCGGCACCGGTCAAATCGGCCCCACGAAAATCGGCCTTGGTGAGATCGGCGTTCGCAAGCCGCGCACCGGTCAGATTGGCGCCTCTAAAGTCGGCGAACATGAGGACGGCGTTGGCTAAATTCGCATCCACCAGAATGGCCCCTGCGAAATTGCAGCTGAGCAGGACCGCGCGCTGCGAGGCGCGCCCTTCGGCCCACACATAATCGATCGGCCCGAGGCTGGCTCGTGTCAGGTTAGCGTTGCGGAAATCAGCTCCGTCGAGACGGCTTGCCATGATCCGTGCGTCCGTGAGGTCGGCTCCGGCAAAGCGGGGCGCGTCGCGCTGGTCGTTGTCGAGCGTCATGAAGACGGTTGGCCGCAGGAACGTGGCGCCTGCGAGGTTGGCGCGAGAAAAATCGGCCCTGATGACGGTTGCGCGATCAAGCCGGGCCCCGGTAAGGTTGGCGCCCGACAGGTTGGCGCCTGTTAGGTCAGCGCCCGTCAGGTCGGCACCTGCGAGCCGTGCGCTCTTAAAATCCAACCCCGACAGGTCGAGGCCAACAAGCGAGCGCGCCGAAAAATCGACCGGCTGGCCGATGGCTGCCTTGAAGAACGCGGACGTGACATCGCGGGCTGTGAGTTCGGTCGCCCGGACGGGCACGATGGCCGCCATCACCAGAGCCCCTGCGGCGAAGAGGGCGCGCGCTGGCGCGAAAGACCTCACGCCCCAGTTTGAACCTGGCTTGGCCACCCTCAACGGTACACCCGCATTCAGCGTTAGAGCCGTTTGCCGCGTTGCCTGATCACTCGTCACAGCGTGCATGAATCGCGCATCAGTGCCGCGCTCGGTCGAGGTTGCGGATCGTGTCGCGGCCGCGCACGGTTTCAAGGCCACGCACGCCAGCGAGATTGGCTTCATCGAGGTTTGCGTTGGTGAGATCGGCTCCCGTCAGGTCGGCACCGGACAAATCGGCCTTCGAGAGATCGGCGAGTTCCAGATTTGCCCGCCTTAGGTCGGCCCCGGTGAAACGCGAGAAGATGAGCACCGCGCGGCTCAAATCGATGTCCGTCATGATCGCGCCTGAGAAGTCGCAGCTCTTGAGGATCGATGCTGGCATGCTGGAGAGGTCGGCACGCGGCTCGTGCGGTCCCATGCGCGCGCCCGTCAGGTTCGCCCCACGGAAATCGGCACCGATCATCTTAGAGGTCATGCGGATGCCGCGCATGTCGGCACCTGCAAACTTGGGGGCTTCGGTCATATCGTACTCGAGCGACGTCGTAACGCTCGGCCGCATGAACGTCGCGCCCTTCAGGTTTGCGCCTGAGAAATCGGCACGAACCACGATTGTCCGGTTGAGATTGACGTCGGACAGGTCGGCACGTTGGAGGTTGCTGCCGGTGAGGTCGGCCCCAAACATGTCGGCACCCGCCATGTTCGTACCTTGGAAGTCGAGCCCGCTGAGATCGAGATCGCGCAGCGTACGACCGGCAAAATTGACGGGTGCGCCGGTCCTGGATTTGAAAACCGCCGTGGTCACGTCGCGGGTGGTGAGCCGGATGTCGGTTGAGCGAATTGTGACGCCTTCGGGCCCGAGCAGTTCTCCGGCTGACAGCAGAGTTGGCAGCATCCCTAGACAACTGAAGAGTGCGGCCACCTGGATGATCCAAGCCGCGCTCCACGACAGTTTCGGCACCATGGTTTGGCCCCCGTCCTGCGATCTGACGCTGTCGACCCATACGCCAATTGCAAGACTAAGGTGTCATATGCCCGTCGCATTAGAAAGTGTTTTTTGGCGGTCGCACCCCAATTGGATATCCCCCATGGTGCAGCGCAACACTTTGCTCAACACCTGAGCAGCTGGACGGACTTGGTTCAAATCTTCTTCGGAGGATCTTCAGCGGAGGATCGCCCACCTGACGCTCAAACCTGGGCGCCGCATGCTGTGGCGACGGCTGGCACCCCAAACCGATCCACAATTGCACCGCAGCAAAACTCTTTTTTCTTCGCAACAGCTGCGATCAGGTCGCCGAGATGCGCTCGATCTGCGCGCCGCAGCCCGACAGCTTGCGCTCGAGTTGCTCAAAGCCGCGATCGAGATGGTAGACGCGATTGATCACCGTCTCACCTTCGGCCATCAAGGCTGCGATCACGAGCGAAACGGAGGCGCGCAAGTCGGTCGCCATCACCGGGGCTCCCTTCAGCCCGCTGACGCCCTTGATGATCGCCGTGTCTCCGCTGAGCTGAATATCGGCACCAAGACGCGCCAGTTCCTGGACGTGCATGAACCGGTTTTCAAAGATCGTCTCGCGTATGACGCTCGTGCCGGTGGCGCATGTCATCAACGCCATCATCTGGGCCTGGAGATCGGTCGGGAACCCTGGGAAGGGCTGCGTTTCGAGCGTAACTGGCGCGATGCCAGCTCCATTGCGGCAAATGCGAAGACCGGCAGGCGTTTCCGTCACTTCGGCGCCGGTGGCTGCCAACACGTCGAGTGCCGACTTCAAGTGCGCAGCCTTCGCTCCCGTGAGCACGACGTCTCCGCCGGTTGCTGCGACCGCAAAGGCGAACGTCCCCGTCTCGATGCGGTCGGGCACAACGGTGTGGACGGCGCCTTCAAGCCGATCGCGGCCCTGGATCATCAGCGTAGATGTGCCGATACCGTCGATGACGCAGCCCATCTTCACGAGACATTCGGCGACGTCCCCGATCTCGGGTTCGCGGGCGGCATTCTCGATGACGGTTTCACCCCGCGCGAGCGCGGCCGCAAGCAGCACATTCATGGTCGCGCCGACCGACACCTTGGCAAACGACACGCGTCCTCCGCGCAGTCCGCCAGCGGGCGCCTTGGCCAGCACATAGCCGCGGTCGATGTCGATTTCTGCGCCAAGCGCCTTCAAGCCAACGAGATGCAGATCAACGGGCCGCGTTCCGATGGCGCAGCCTCCAGGCAGCGAGACCTTTGCCTGATGGCAGCGTGCGAGCAGCGGCCCGAGCACCCAAAAGCTCGCGCGCATCCGTGACACCATCTCGTAGGGTGCTGTCGTATCGACGATATCGCGTGCGGACAGGTGGAACGTCTCACCCAGCAACGGCCCAGGCGTCGCGCGCTTGCCATCGACGGCCAGATCGACGCCGTGATTGCGCAGGATGCGAGCTAACAGGTTGACGTCGGCGAGGTTCGGGACATTTTTCAGTGTCAGGCGATCAGCCGTCAGCAGGCTCGCGATCAAGAGCGGCAGCGCGGCGTTTTTGGCGCCCGAGATCGGGATCTGGCCCTTGAGCTTCGCGCCGCCGGTGATTTTGATGCGATCCATGAGCGACGTAACCTTCGAGGAGAGCTGATGGCGGGCTGACGCAAGCGGCCGCCGAGGCGAATCGCTCGGACAGCGCTTGTTCTTTCCATACGGGCTCGCAACCGAAGGCGGCAAGTGTTTCAGCCAGCCCATGTCAGGCAGCTCGCGTCAGCCCGCCCGTGTCAGGCAGCCCGTGTCAGGCCTCGTCGTCGGTCGGCCGGCTTTTTAGCGACGCCGTCGTCCGATCCTTGCGCTTTTTGAGGTTTTCCCTCAGCGCCGCTTCGAGTTTGGCAACACGGCGGGCGGCCGAATCGGGCGGCGTGCTGGCAGGCGGCGTCTTCAATGGTTTGCTCATACGAAGAGCATAGCACGGTGTGGGCCCACTGCGACAAGCCGCATCACAGGTTTCGCCAGCAGATCGCCGACACGGCCAGACGACCAGACGAAGTGACTTGCCCCGCACACCCGCCTGTGGCAGTAACCGCAACGTCATCGGAGACCGGCATATTGCACGGTTAGGTTTTCAAAAGCCAGGCGACCGGACCAACGCTGCGGTAGCTCAGTGGTAGAGCACTCCCTTGGTAAGGGAGAGGTCGAGAGTTCAATCCTCTCTCGCAGCACCATTTAAACTCACGCACGGACCCGTAGCTCAATCGGATAGAGTACTGGATTTCGATTCCATAGGTTGCAGGTTCGAGTCCTGCCGGGTTCGCCATACACATCCTGTGACACCAGTTCCTTGACCCCCAGCCAGTGGACAGACTGATACCCGCCACCTTGCCGCTCGATCGACGGCGGGACGTGCTTCAGGATATGCGCTACGGGTTCACGAACACGGTGTTGATCAGATCGGCATAAGCCACTGTGTAGCCGACATCGAGAATGGAACAGCGCGCGCGGGCGGATGAGGACTGCAACTCGGGTGCGATCGAAAAATCTTCGTGCTGGTCGATCAACTCGACAATCAAAACCCGAGGACGCCATTCGGATTTGAGCAGCGACGATACGATCGTTTCTTCCCCGCCCTCGACATCTATCACCATCAAATCCAGCGCCT
>JBBRKD010000214.1:0-4484 GCA_038218255.1 Hyphomicrobiales bacterium
TCGTTAGAGCGCGGGTGGGGTGTTGCTGAGTGTCTCGTGAGGGACGTTTCGGCACCGGCCCAGATCCCCGAACTACCAAAATGGTGAGGCCGGTCGATGCAACGCATCGCTCCGCGATGACCTGGGTAAGAAGTGCTTTCAACCTAGCTACGGACTCCACCCGCATCCCCTGTTTTTTATGGCTCCGAGCTGGAAAGCTGCGGGGGTTGCGGCGCGTGTCGAGCGCATTTGAGGGACTTCTCGTCCCTCACGCTCCCTCGCCAGGGTCTGCGACCCTGAACCCGCGCTTTTAAGTGCGCGTATCTCAACTCGACGCGGATGCGTCCGGGAGCGGGTGCGACCCGGCGGGGGTCCGCCGCCCTCGCGGAGGCGCCTGAGCGGAGCGAAGGACAGCGCCGTGAGCGCAAGAAAGCGAGTCAGGGAGCAGGGCGACCCGGCGGTGGTCCGCCGCCCCGCCGGAGCGCCACGGCGCGTGAGGCCAGAATTGAGAGGTGCTTGGGTCCTTAGCCTTCGCCGGGATGACGGCAAAATTGTGAGTGCGCCACCAGCTGAACCCGACGCGGATGCGTCAGGAAGCGGTAGCGACCCGCGCACGGTTGCGCGCCCCGCCGGAGCGCCACAGCGCGTGAGGCCAAAAGAGGCCCAGTTGAGCGCGGGTCGGCTTTGGCTTAAGGCTCAGGGATGACACACACATACAAACATGCGCCGATACACGTCATTGGCGGGGGGCTGGCGGGCTCGGAGGCGGCGTTCCAGATCGCACGCGCGGGCGTGCCGGTGGTGCTGCACGAGATGCGCCCGGTACGTAAAACCGAGGCGCACAGCACGGACGGGTTTGCTGAACTCGTGTGCTCCAATTCGTTCCGGTCGGATGATTGGGAAAACAACGCGGTCGGACTGTTGCACGAGGAAATGCGGCGCGCGGGTTCGCTCATTCTGGCGGCGGCCGATCAGGAAAAGCTGCCTGCTGGCGGCGCGCTCGCGGTTGACCGCGACCGGTTCAGCGCGGAGGTGACGCGGCAGCTTGAAGCCCATCCGCTGATCACAATCGCACGCGAAGAGATCGCGGGATTGCCGCCGACCGAATGGGACAACGTGATCGTTGCCACCGGGCCGCTCACCTCGCCCGATTTGTCGGCCGCGATCCAGCAGCTGACGGGGGAAGGCGAACTTGCGTTCTTCGATGCCATCGCGCCGGTGATCCATGCCGAGAGCATCGATGAGACCATCGCTTGGCGGCAATCGCGCTACGACAAAGTTGGGCCTGCGGGGACGGGGGCTGACTACATCAATTGCCCAATGGAAAAAGACGAATACGAGGCGTTCATCGATGCGCTGATTGCTGGCGACAAGACGAGCTTCAAGGAATGGGAAGCGACGACGCCCTATTTCGACGGGTGCCTGCCGATCGAGGTGATGGCGGAGCGGGGCCGGGAAACGCTTCGGTTTGGGCCGATGAAGCCGGTGGGTCTGGCCGATCCGCGCAAGGCGTATCATCGGCCGTGGGCGGTGGTGCAGCTGCGGCAGGACAATGCGCTCGCCTCGCTGTGGAACATGGTCGGGTTCCAGACGAAGCTCAAGCACGGCGAGCAGGCGCGCGTGTTCCGCATGATCCCGGGGCTTGCGACGGCCGAATTCGCGCGCCTTGGTGGCCTCCATCGCAACACGTATCTCAATTCGCCCAAGTTGCTCGATGGCGGGCTGCGGCTGAAAGCTCAGCCGCGCTTGCGGTTTGCTGGGCAGATCACGGGCGTTGAAGGGTATGTCGAGAGCGCGGCCATCGGGCTGCTGGCGGGGCGGTTTGCAGCGGGTGACCGGCTTGGCGTCGCGCACAATCCACCGCCAGCGACGACGGCGCTTGGCGCGCTGCTGTGCCATATCACGGGCGGGCATCTGGGCGTTGCAGCAGAGCCTGGCGTCGCGCCGCGCTCGTTCCAGCCGATGAATATCAACTTCGGACTGATCCCGGTGACGGAGGCCCCGAGCCACGACGCGGACGGCCGGAAGATCAAGGGCAAGGATCGCGGCTTTGCCAAAAAACGGGCCACGAGCCGCAAGGCCATCGCCGATCTCACGGTCTGGCTTGAGAGCGACGGGCGGATCGGGCGGGAGGCTGCCGAGTAGACGGCCTCGGGTCGTCTCAACTTCCCCGCCCGTATTTGGCGAGGATCTGGCGGGCGCGGTCGGCTGCGGCATCCGCGATGGCCGCGTGGCCTTCAGCCGTTGGATGGAAGGCGCCTGAGTAGGTGGCGGCCAGCAGCACCTGGACGAAGGAGACCGCTTCGAGCTTGAGCACCTTCTGCATCACGCCAGCCGAGACGTGAAAATTGCCGGTCATGTAGGCATCGTTGGGGGTGCGGAACCAGCGCTGGCGGCTGGCATAGGCGCGGAAATCGGCCGGGTTGTAGGGCACCCATGCGCCATCGACGCGGCGGGGAATGCGCAGATCGTCGGCGACCGAAAGCGCGTTGTCGGTGAAGCCCGCACACAAGCCTCGCCCGATGAACTGGGCGCGATGGGCGTCCACGAACGACCAACCATAGGCTGATGTTGCCTTCTTCATGGTGGCGTTCAGCCTGTCGGCGACCTTCTCACCCTCAAGCGTCTTCTTCGTCGACAGCAGGAAGTCGGGCAGCACGTCCATTCCGGCACGGCCGTCGGGGCAGGCGCGCTTGCCGTCATCCAGAAGGGCGAGGGCTGGATAGGCTGTGAGGATGACCCGGTCGGACTGCTCCCAGGGAATGTGCAGGATATTGTGGAGCGCGCGGTTGAAGGATTTGTAGCGGGCCTCGAGATTGGCGAGCCGGCCGGCGGCCTCGCTTGGCTGATAGACCTGTCCAAACCAGCCGCCCAACTGGCGCAGCAGTGATTCGTCTGCGAGGACGGCGTTCGCGACCAGGCGGGCAAAGCCGATGTCGTTGCCGCCGATCGAGACAAAGATCAGGTCGATCTTGCGGGAGTTCGCCGGTTCGCATTTGCGCAGGACGAGGCCGCCCTGCAGGTCGGGGATTTTGCCCGACATATGGTAGGCCTCGGGGAGGTCCTGCATCGGGGCTTCCTCGGCCCCGCATTGGGCTTGGGCCAGTGCCGACAGCTGCGAAAGCTCAGGTGGGCGCGGCACCCATTCGTTGCCCTTGTAGCGCAGGAAGAACCCCGGCACGATTTCCGACCCGGAACAGGCGACACCGACGTAGGTGACGGCGCGGTGGGGGTCTTCGAGGCTGAGCTGGAGAGCTGCGCGCAACTGGTAGGAATAGAGCGACCGGTGGCAGGCCTGATCTAGCCAGCGGGCGTTCTCATCGATGAAGTCGCGGTCGCCGATCTGCTTCCAGGCCCCGACGCGGGCTGGAAAGCCGGTCAGGTCTTCGTTGGTGGTCGAGCCATAATCGGAGGCGCGCTCACGGGAAAACCGGACCGGGATGTCGGGATTGCCTTCGCCGGATGCAAAGCTGTCGCCCATGCCGGCAATCAGCAAGTCCTTGACGCGCATGGAGGTCGCCGCGATCTGCTGGCCGCCGATCTCCACGCTGACATCGACACCGCTTGGATAGGGGACGTCGATTTTGTAGGGGTCGGCGCAGGACTGAGTGACGGCAAGCCCCTTAGGGTTCCTTGCGGCCTCGCGCGGGACGACGAGCCACGTACATTCGATGGTGGCCCCGGCCTGGCCAACGGTAGAGCCTGCCAGCGTGGCTACGACCGTGTGCTCCGTGGGGTCGATGTAGGACTGTTTGTCGGGGCACTCGAAACTGTTGGTCGTCCAATTCCAGCATGTCTTGCGGTACATGGTGGCAGCCCAACCCTCGTCGAAGCGGCTGCCGAGCGCGCGTTCAGACGACAGCACCGGCGTGCGCTTCTCCTCCGCGCCGAGCGCGTCGTAGGTTGCGATGTGGACTGCGGTGTCGGCCGGATCGGTGAAGAAGCGGAACGGGTTCTCGACGCGCCACGCGATGGAGGCGGCAGGTAACGACGCCGGGGGCACGGGCGCAGACACCCACGGCGCGGTCGCAGAACCCGCCTCAGTCGGCGACGCGTCACCCGGCGCTGCGATGGCTGGCGCGTGGAGGCTGAGCAAGCAGGCGGCCGCGAGCAGACCGCTCATCGCCAAAATCCGTTGAATCATCGTGCGTATCCCCCGCGCCGTCAAAAGCCACCTAACGTGTGTGTCCACCACATCCGCCAGACACGCGTCAGCGGCTGGATGTCGGCGATGAGACGGGACGCATCGCTGCCCGACCGTTCGCGTTGGCGAAGATACGGCCTGACCACGGCCAAGGGAAGGCAAGCGCCGCGATGGGCGGCTGACGCGGTGCGCCAATGCAGCGCGGCGTCAGCGAGCGCGGCACGGGCCTCGCGACAGCGGCCCGCGCATTCGGCCTCAAGCGTCGCAGGATCGGTTGCACCGCCAGGAAACGGCGAGCGGCCTCGTGCGATATGGACCGGCAGGCGACAGACGAGGCGGGTCAGGCCGATGGCACGCGCCG
>JBBRKD010000215.1:0-4455 GCA_038218255.1 Hyphomicrobiales bacterium
GTCGGCGCGCTTTGGCCTGCGCGAAGAGATGAAGCAGGTCTACGGGTTCTCGTGGCGCGACTATGTGCGCGGTGTCACGACGACGATCGATGCGGTTGAGAATTTGAAGTTTGGCGAGACGGTGAAAGCGCGTCTCGCAGCGCTCGATACGCAATATGCAGCGCGGCTTGATCCGGGTTTCACGCTTGATCCCGCGAAGGTCGCCCCCGGCAAACGACTGCCCAATATCATCCTGGTGGCAGCGAACGCGCGCGGCGACATCGTGCGCTATTTCGAGGCTGGCGAAAGCGCGTCGTATTTTGGGTCCCCGTCGGCACGTGACACGACAACCGGTGTTTATGCTGCCGAGCGCGAAAGCCGGATGCTCGCGTCCACGGGGAAGATCCTTGCTGCCGTTGCGATCGCCAACGAGGGCCGTGACGAGCCAGGTACGCTGTATGCCGACACCGACGCGCCCTCCAGCAAGGTCGGCGAAGGCTGCGAACACGGCGGCGGTCAGCGCGCACAACGCCGCGCGGTCACGGTCTTTGCGTGTTCGCTCAATGCGCCGCTGCTGACCCGCACGGCGGCCATCGGTCAAGCCCGCATCCGCCATCTGATCGAGCGGTTCGGGTTCAATATGCCGCCCGCCAACGCGAACGGCGAAGGCACGCCGCCCTCGACGGCTGCCGTGCTCGGCCAGATCGCAGGCAGCCCCCGCCGCGTCCACCAGATGTCGAGTGTGGTGCTCGCAAGCCTGATCGGCCAGGGCGGCAAGCCGGTGCATTTGCCGACGCTGATCAAATCGCTCGACCACACGAATCGGGCCGACGCGGTGACGGCAGCGCGAGAGACTGTGCAAGACATTGTGCCGAACGTGCTGATCAAGCAAAGCGCGCGCGGCATGATCAAAACCCTGCTCGAAGCGCCGCTGTGCCATACGGCGGGAGGCCAGCCGGCAGGTACGCTCAAGTCGATCTCGACGTGGTGCGCGGCGCGCCATGCGGGCCTGCGGCTGCATTTCGCCAAGACCGGCACCAAGCCGACGCTGGACCCGAACGCAACCGTCGACACCTGGATCACGGGCGGCGTGCAGTTTGCGAACGGCGCGGCCTATTCGTATGTCGCGCTCGTCGGCACTGGCTCGGTCACGCAGCCCTGGGCCCAGAAAATGAATGCCGCGCAGATCACGCCGCTGGTGGACGCATTGCTGAGCGATCTGGAAAGCCACGCCAAGACGAACCCGGCGATGTATCTTCTGCCGCCCAAGCCCGTCGCTGCGCCGCAGACGGTTGCGCAGGTGAAAGGGTCGAAGGGGCTGCCAGACGCTGAACGTGCGCGCATCTTTGGAGACGTGCGGTGAGCTGTCGGTTTTGGGCGGGGATATCGGGCGGTGGGCGGGTGGCACGGCGCGCGCGCAACGGGTAGTGTCCGCGCCGATGGAACACACGCACTCTCTCACCGGCCTGGATGAGCCTGAACTTGAACGCCTTGCCGAGCTGGTGGCGTTTACCGTGCGCGTGGGCGATCTGATCGCGCTCACCGGCGATCTTGGGGCTGGGAAATCGACGTTTGCACGCGCGTTCATCCGTGCCGTGAGCGGGACGCCCGGTCTTGATGTGCCGAGCCCGACGTTTACGCTCGTCCAGACGTACGAGACGGCCCGGCTGGGTCTCACCCATTGCGATCTTTACCGCCTGACGGATGCCGCCGAAATCGACGAGCTTGGGGTTGGCGAGGCGCTCGTTTGGGGTGCCGTCATGGTCGAATGGCCAGAACGCGCAGCGGGGCGACTGTTGGGGTGTCGGCTTGATGTTGCGTTGGTGGAGACGCCGGGCAATCCGGATGCCCGCGATGTGATGATCACGGCTGATGCCGATTGGGTGCAGCGTTTGACCCGGCTGATCGACATCTGTGCGTTTCTCAGGGGCACGCGACATGGGCACGACGCGATCAGCTATCTGCAGGGCGATGCGTCGGTGCGCCGCTATGCGCGGTTGCGCGCGGCGACGGGGGAGCAAACCATTCTGATGGATTGGCCCCAGCAGCCCGACGGCCCGCCGATCCGCGACGGACGGCCGTATAGCCGCATCGCCCATTTGGCCGAAAGCGTCCGCCCGTTTGTCGCGATCCAATCCGTGCTGGACGATGCTGGGTTCAGCGCACCCTCGATTCTCGCCCACGATCTGGATCGGGGATTGCTGATCATCGACGACTACGGCGACCGGGTGTTTGGAACTGAGATCCGCGATGGCGTCTCGCAGCCGGTGCTGTGGCGTGCTGGCGTCGAGGCACTCGCAGCGCTCCGGCGCGTGACGCCGCCAGCCACCATGAGCCTGTCGGATGGGTCGATGGTTCAGCTGCCGCGCTATAACCGAGAAGCGCTCGGCATCGAGACCGAACTGCTGCTCGACTGGTATTGGCCAGCGTTGCACGGTGCACCTGCGCCTGCAGCCGCGCGCGCCGAATACATAGCGCTGTGGGACGCGATCTTCGCCCGTTTGGAAACGCTGCCCCACGGCCTGACGCTGCGGGATTACCATTCGCCAAACCTGTTGTGGCTGCCCGACCGTGCAGCCCCCAAAAACGTCGGCATCATCGATTTCCAGGACGCGCAGATCGGGCCGCACGCCTACGATCTCGTGTCGCTGCTGCAGGATGCGCGGGTGGATGTGGATGCGGCGCTGGAAGCTGAGTTGCTTGCCCACTATTGCGCGCTTGCGTCTTCAAAAGACGGCGACTTCGACGGGCGGGGCTTTCGCTGGAGCTATGCCGCGCTCGGGGCGCAGCGCAATTCCAAGATCCTCGGCATTTTCGCTCGCCTCGCCCACCGCGACGGCAAGCCCGCGTATCTGGCCCACATCCCGCGCATCTGGCGCTATGTTGATCGCTGCCTCGCACATCCGGAATTGGGCGAGCTTGCGACCTGGTACGCGCAGGCGTTTCCCATCAGCCTGAGGGCGCGGCCGATCGCATCCAAGTCCCCTGTTCGCGCGACGGCACCCGCATGAGCCAAGCTCTCCCCTGGCGACCGCACGCAGCGTTTGTGCTCGCAGCCGGTCTTGGCACGCGGATGCGCCATCTGAGTGCGACGCTGCCCAAGCCGCTGGTGCCGCTCAATGGCATCGCGCTGATCGACCGTGTACTCGACCGGGTTCGCGATGCTGGGATCGCGCGCGCGGTCGTGAACGTGCATTACATGGCGGACGTGCTGGAAGCGCACCTTGCTGCCCGTACGCGCCCGGCCATTTACATCTCCGACGAGCGCGGCGAATTGCTCGACACCGGAGGCGGTGTGATGACGGCTTGGCGCAAGCTTGGCGCGGCCCCCTTCCTGATCCACAATTCAGACAGCGTCTGGATCGAGCGCGAGGTTTGCAATCTCGACGCGCTTTGCGACGCGTGGAACCCCGATACGATGGATTGCCTGATGTTGCTCGCCGAGCGAACAACGAGCCTTGGCTATGACGGCCATGGTGATTTCAACTTGGCAGCCGACGGTCGGCTCGTGCGGCGCGGCGCGGCACCGGATGCGCCCTATGTGTTTGCGGGCGTGTCCATTGCGCATCCGCGCTTGTTTGATCAGGCCCCGACGGGCGCGTTTTCGCTCAACACGGTTTGGGATCGGGCGATCGCGCACGGCCGTCTCTATGGGGTCGCGCTCGCTGGCACCTGGATGCACGTCGGTACGCCCGAAGCGGTCGTCGAGGCTGAACATTTACTGCGTGCTGCCGATGCCAGATAGCAGCAGCGCAAAGCCGCGCATCTATTCGGTGCATCCGGCGCACCCGTTCCTGGAAACGCTGGCGCATGCCATCCTGGGCGGGCAGGTGACGCCGGGACGTGCGCCCGCAACGCCGCTCGATATCGCGGCAACAACGCTGCTGTTGCCGACGCGACGGGCGACGCGCGCGCTGCAAGACGCGTTCCTCGCTGCGAGCCCCGCACGCGCAGCTCTTCTCCCGCGCCTCAAGCCGATTGCGGAGGGCGACGACGATGTTTCGTTGCTCACGAGTGCCGCCGATCCTGGGCCCGCCTCAGCCGATGCGCTCGCGTGCCCGGCCAGTGTCAGTGCGCTGGAACGCCAGCTCGCGCTCACGAGCCTCGTGCTGCGCTGGTCGCAGACCATGCGTGCTCCACGCGATGGCGGAACGGCTCATGAGGGGCGCGCACCGTTCGCGGCTGCGGGGGCCGAGACGCCAGCGCAGGCTGCCAACCTCGCCCGCGAACTCGCAAGCCTCATGGACATGGTGGAGACTGAAAACGTCACGCTGACGGGCCTCGCCGACTTGGTCGAACAGAGTGAGTTTTCCGAGCACTGGCAAAAAACGCTGACCTTCCTGGAGATTGTCACTCAGTGGTGGCCAGCCCATCTGGAGGCGATCGGCGCGATCTCGCCAGCCGACCGGCGCAACCGGCTGATCCTCGCCCAAGCGGCCAGCCTCAAAAAGATGAACCCTTCAGCGCCGATCATTG
>JBBRKD010000216.1:0-4441 GCA_038218255.1 Hyphomicrobiales bacterium
TGGAACAATCGTTTGCCAACGACAAGGTGGCTCTCCGACTGGGCGTACTCGCAGCCGACAACGAGTTCTTTGTTTCAGACACGGCACAACCGACCGTGAGTGCCACCTTTGGCTGGCCCTCAAGCTTCGGATTTGGTCTGCCGGCCGGTCGCGCGGCCTATCCGCTGGCAGCGGTGGGCGCACGGCTCAAAGTCGAAGTCAACGACACCCTCACAACGATGTTTGGCGTCTACAATGGCGATCCGGTCGGCCCAGGCTGCAAAGGTGACCCCCAGCGCTGCAACGACAACGGCCTTGATTTCCGGTTGGGCGACAGCGCGTTTGCGATCGCAGAACTCCAATTCAAATACAACCAGGACAAAGCCGCCTCCGGTCTGCCCGGCGTGATCAAAGTCGGCGGCTGGAAACACTTCGGCTCGTTTGCCGATCAGCGCATTGATGGCCAGGGCGTACTTTTGGCCGATACGGTCAACAGCACAGGCACGGGCAAACCCCACCACGGAAATCACGCGGTTTATGCCATCCTCGATCAGACGATTTACAAAGGGTCGGGAAGTGCGGCCATCAACCTGTTCGTGCGCGGGGCCGTAATGCCCGGCGACCGTAACCTGATCGACGGCTATGTCGATGCAGGCCTGAGCTTCAACGGGCTGATCGCGAGCCGACCCGACGACAGCCTGATCACGGCGTTTGCGTATTCGCCAATCTCGCGCGGGGCGCGAGCCTTCGATCGCGACGCGGTGGCGCTTGGCACAGGAACCGTCGTGCGGACGCAAGAAACGCTGGTCGAAGTGTCCTACATCGCCCAAATCGTCCCCGGCCTGAAGCTTCAGCCAGACTTCCAGTATGTGTTCCATCCCGGCGGAAATGCCGACGATGGCACGGGCAAACCGATCCCCGATGCGGCCGTGTGGGCACTGCGCACCGTGATCAACTACTGACCGAGCCTGTTGAGGGGCTCAAGATCGAGCAGCCCTCGATTGACAAGCGTGCGTCAACTGGCCGATGCAGCAACGCACGCTCTCAATCGGCATTGGCAGGACCACGCGCTTGACCCGTAAAGTAGCCTTGATCACCGGCATCACCGGTCAGGACGGTGCTTATCTCGCCGAATCCTTGCTGAAAAAGGGCTATGTAGTCCACGGCCTGAAGCGCCGCTCGTCCTCGTTTAACACCGCCCGCATCGACGCGATGTACATCGACCCCCACGAGGGCGAGACGCGCTTCTTCATGCACTACGGCGACATGACAGACGCGACAAACCTGATCCGCATCGTGCAGGAAGTGCAGCCGACCGAGATTTACAATCTGGCCGCTCAAAGCCATGTGCAGGTGAGCTTCGAAACACCCGAATATACGGCCAACGCCGACGGGCTCGGTGTGCTGCGGTTGCTGGAAGCCATCCGCATTTTGGGGATCGTCGACAAAGTGCGCTTTTATCAGGCGTCGACGTCGGAGCTGTACGGCAAAGTGCAGGAGGTGCCGCAGCGCGAGACGACGCCGTTTTATCCGCGCTCTCCGTACGCCGCAGCAAAGATCTATGCCTATTGGATCACGGTGAACTATCGCGAAGCCTACGGCATGCACGCGTCGAACGGCATCCTGTTCAATCACGAAGGCCCAACGCGCGGCGAAACCTTCGTGACGCGCAAGATCACGCGCGCGGTGGCAGCCATCGAGCGCGGGATGCAGCAAAAGCTCTATCTCGGCAATCTCAACGCCAAGCGGGACTGGGGCCATGCGCGCGACTTCGTCGAAGGCATGTGGATGATCCTCCAGCAGGAGACGCCCGACGACTATGTGCTGGCGACCGGCGAGATGCACTCGGTTCGTGAGTTCGTCGAATTGGCATTCGCCGAAGTGGGCCGCACGATCGCCTGGCGCGGCGAGGGCGTGGATGAAGCAGGCTTTGATGCCAAATCCGGCACCGAGCTGGTGCGGATCGATCCCAAGTATTTCCGGCCAACGGAAGTCGAAGAGTTGCTGGGCGACGCATCGAAAGCCAAAGCCAAGCTCGGATGGGTGCCTAAAATCACATTCAAGACCCTCGTGAGCGAGATGGTGAAGGCCGATATCAACCTGATCGAGCGCGAATCCTGGCGCAAGGATCGCGCCGATCATTGATCGCGCGCAGCGCAGAAGAAGGTCAGCGCAGCATGAGGTCAGCGGAGCATGAAGCCATGACGCCGGACGCGACGACCACAAAGCCGTTTCCGTTGACCGGCAAGCGCGTGTGGGTCGCAGGCCACAAGGGCATGGTGGGCAGCGCGCTCGTGCGCAGGCTCGCGCGCGAAAGCTGCGATGTGGTGACCGTCGACCGGGCGACAGTCGATCTGCAACGACCAGATGAGGTGCAAAACTGGATGGAGGCTGCGCGCCCGCACGCTGTTTTCGTTGCAGCAGCCAAAGTCGGAGGGATTGCAGCCAACGATACGCAACCGGCAACGTTCCTCCACGATAACCTGACGATTGAGACGAGCATCATCCACGCGGCCCATGCCACGGGCGTCGAAAAACTCGTATTCCTGGGGTCATCGTGCATCTACCCACGGCTCGCCCCCCAACCGATCGTGGAAGACGCGCTGCTGACCGGGCCGCTGGAGCCCACCAACGAGTGGTATGCGATTGCGAAAATCGCAGGCATCAAGCTCGCCGAAGCCTACCGCGTGCAGCACGGATGCGATTTCGTGTCCGCGATGCCGACGAACCTCTATGGCCCGGGCGATAATTACGATCTGACGTCGAGCCATGTCATCCCAGCCCTCATTCGCAAGGCGCATGAAGCCAAGCGCGCTGGCGCTGGAGCGATGACGATCTGGGGCACGGGCACGCCACGCCGGGAGTTCATGCACGTGGACGATTGCGCCGATGCGTTGGTCCACGTGATGAAGGTCTATTCCCAGCGGCAGCACATCAACATCGGCTATGGCGACGACGTGTCGATCCTGGAGGTGGCGCAACTGGTGTGCGAGGCTGTGGGCTTCGAGGGCACCATCGTCAACGACACAACGAAACCCGATGGAACACCGCGCAAGCTGATGAGCAGCACCCGCATCAATGCACTCGGCTGGCATCCGCTCATACCGTTGCGCGAGGGCTTGTCGCGCACCTACGCCGATTTCCTGACGGCTGCTGGGGCGGTCGCTTGAATGTGCGGGATCGCGGGCTTTTTCGACACATCAAAACGCTCGCCCGCGGAAAGCCTGGAGCGAACGGCGCGCGCGATGGCCGATACGATGCGCCAGCGCGGCCCCGACGAGGGCGGCGTGTGGGTCGATGAGGCGGCGGGCATCGCCCTGTCTCACCGGCGGCTGTCGATCGTCGATCTGTCGGCGGCGGGTCGCCAACCGATGCTATCAGCGTCGGGCCGTTTTGTGGTGAGCTACAACGGGGAAATCTACAACGCAGATGCTGTGCGGGCTGAGCTTGGCGCGAGGGTCAGCGCGTGGCGCGGCCACTCCGACACCGAAGTGCTGGTGGAAGCCATCGCTGCCTGGGGAATTGATGCTGCGATCAGCCGATGCGCTGGCATGTTCGCGATCGCCGTGTACGACCGAGAGACGCAGACACTGTCGCTCATCCGCGACCGGCTCGGCAAGAAGCCGCTCTATTGGACGAGCCAGAACGGGTTCCTGTTGTTTGGTTCGCAGTTAAATGCGCTGCACGCACACCCGAACTTTAGCCCGCAGATTGATCGCGATGGCCTCGTTGGCTTCGTGCGGCGGGGCTATTATCTGGGCCCGGGCACCGTCTATGCGAATGTCCAGCAACTCGAACCGGGCCATATCCTCGAAGTCGCAGCCAACGGCACGCAGGCGACGCGCCCCTACTGGACGCTGGCGCAGGCTGTCGCCACGGCACGGCAGGCGCCGTTCAAGGGCTCAGACCGCGAGGCAACGGATGCGTTGTCAGTGGTCCTGACCGAGGCGGTACGCGGACGGATGGTGGCCGACGTTCCCATCGGCGCGTTCTTGTCGGGCGGGTACGACAGTTCGACGGTGGTTGCCCTGATGCAATCGATTTCGACGCAGCCCGTCCGCACGTTCTCGATCGGCTTTGACGAAGCGGGCTACAACGAGGCCCCTTACGCGCGCGAGGTGGCAGCCCACCTGAAAACCGACCACACGGAGTTCATGGTGTCGGCCAAGGACGCCCGCGACGTCATTCCGCTGTTGCCCGAAATCTATGACGAGCCGTTCGCCGATAGCTCGCAAATCCCGACGTATCTGGTGTCAAAGCTCGCGCGCCAGCAAGTCACGGTCGCGCTATCGGGCGACGGCGGTGATGAGCTGTTTGCAGGATACAACCGCTACGCGCGCGGCGAGCAAATCCGCAAACAGGCCGCGATGCTGCCGCTGAGCGTGCGCACACGACTGTCGAAAGCGTTGCTGGCAACGCCCCCTGGGCGTTTGGATGCCCTCGCGAGCGTGATCCCCAAGCG